>MIAC01000099.1:3504-10854 GCA_001830475.1 Rhodospirillales bacterium RIFCSPLOWO2_12_FULL_67_15 | reverse complement strand
TCCACCGTCACCGTCTTGGCGGCGAGGTCGACCTTGACCGCGGCCGCGGGCGCGGCCGCCTTGATCGCCTTGGTCACCGCGTTGACACAGCCCTGGCAGGTCATTCCGTTGACGCGATATTGGGTCATGGGTTTCTCCTTTTCTTCCTTCGGATTTCAACGCTTGGCCGCGCGCATTTCCTCAGGGGCGCGCACGACCGAACTCAAGGGCGACAACACAAGCCCCTTGCCCGCGAGGGTCGGAAGCCAGGCTTCGAGCGCCGCCAAGGTCCGCTCCTTGGGGTGGCCGATGGCGATGGCGTGGCCGTGGCGCCGCGCCAGCGATTCCAATTCCTTGAGCCGCGCCTCCGCCTCGCCCGGGCGGTCCTCGGCGTCGAGAAAGACGTTGCGCTCCTCGAAGGGAACGCGGTGGCGCGGGGCGAGGGCGGCGGCGACGGTCTTGCCCGAGGTCCGGGAATCGAGGAACAGCAGCCCGCGCTTGGCCAGTTCCTCCATCACCACGGTCATGCCGGCGGCGTCGCGGGTGAAGCGGCTGCCCATGTGGTTGTTGACGCCGACGTAGCCTTCGAAGCGGCTCAACCCCCATTCCAGGCTCTTGCGGATTTCGCCGGCGGGCTGCCCGGTGAGGAGAACGTTGGGGCCGGGATCGATGGACTTGTCGTTGGGCTCCATCGCGACGTGGAGCATGAGCTCGTGGCCGAGCGTCCGCGCGTCCCGCGTCTGTTCGGGCAAATCGTTGGCGTAGGTGAGGAACGACAGCGTGAGCGGCCCGGGCAAGCGGGCGGCGCGGGCCGAGCGCGCGCGGTCGACGCCTAAGTCGTCGATGACGACGACGACGCGCGGCTTGCCCCCTGCCTCGGGCGGCGCCACGGCGTAGCGCCGCCACGGCGGCACGTTGGGATCGAGCGGCGCGGGCGGCGCGGCGCTTCGCTGCGAAGGCGCGGCGCGGGTTGGAACATAGGTGCGCCGGACCTCGCGGGCGAGGGCTTCCTCGTAGGCGCGGCCTCTGTCCCTCGCCTCCTCGTCGTCGGAAAAAATCGGCCGGCCAGGCGTAGTTACGAGAAACGACGGCGGGCGTTGGGTCAGATACCACGCCGCGGGCGGTTTGTCCGCCGAAACGCCGTCAGGCGCGGGTGCGGGTTCCGAGTCGCCCCACCACAACCACGTTCCGGCGGCCATGACCGCGAGCGCCGCGCCCGCCAGCACGAGCGCGAATGTGCGGCGGTTGCCGCGGGAGGGTTTGCGGATGTGGTTCTTCGCCGGGGACGATCCGTTCTTGCCGGGCGCGTCGTTCATTTTCTTTTTCTTTTGCTCGGGCGGGATGTTTTGCGCGTGGCGCGCGGGCGACCCCCGGGTCGAAGAGCCCGGGGGCCCGCGCGCATTACATGGTGGTCCTTGCCCGAGGCGATGTCTGCCAGGATCGGGCAATCGGGCCGATTATCGCCGTGACAACGCGCGGCGAGCGCCAGGATCGTTCCGCGCACGGCCTTCAATTTCGCGATGCGATCGTCCAGCGCACGCACATGTTCGAGGGCGAGCGTCTTCACATCCGCGCTCGCCCGGTTCTTGTCGCGCCAAAGGGCGAGGAGTTTGGAAAGCTCGTCGAGCGAAAATCCGAGATCGCGGGCGCGGCGGACGAAGCGCAGCGTCTCGATCTCGGTTCCGCCGTACAGGCGATAGCCGTTCTCGGCGCGCTTCGGCGGGGCCAACAGTCCGATGCTTTCGTAATAGCGGATGGTCTTGGCCGGAACGCCGGTGGCGCGGGCGGCCGCGCCGACCTTCCTTCGCCCGCCGGAGCGGGCTTCGCGAAGGCGGGTGTCGAGCGGGGAAACGAGCGCGTCCATGGGAGTCCTTCCTCTCTCTCACGTCATTCCCGCGAAAGCGGGAATCCAGCTTTTTCAAGAACATGGCCCCCCGCTTGCGCGGGGGTGACGGATGAAGCCCCGGGACGCCAGCGGCGCAACAACAGCGAGCTGGTGACGACCGAGACGCTGCTCATCGCCATCGCCGCTCCGGCGATGACCGGAGTGAGCAGCCCGAGCGCGGCGGCGGGAATGGCGACGAGGTTGTAAACGAACGCCCAGAACAGGTTCCAGCGAATCCTGTCCGAGGTCGCTTTCGAGACGCCGATGGCGTCCGCCACCATGCGTAGATCGCTGCGCATCAGGGTCACGCCGGCGGTGTGCATGGCGACGTCCGTGCCCGAGCCCATGGCGATGCCGACGTCGGCGGCGGCGAGCGCGGGCGCATCGTTGACGCCGTCGCCGACCATGGCGACCGCCCGGCCGCGCGCGCGGATCTTCCGCACATCGCCCGCCTTGTCGCCGGGCAGAACTTCGGCGCGCACGTATTGGATTCCGATCCGTTCCGCGACGGCGCGCGCGGTGCGGGTGTTGTCGCCGGTGAGCATGACCGATTCGATTCCCTGCGCTTTCAGGCGCGCGACCGCTTCGGCCGCTCCGGGGCGGGTGGAATCGCCGATCCCGATCAGGCCGAGCAGGCGCGACGGGTCGGTCGCCGCGATCCAGATCGCGGTTCGCCCCTCCTCCTCGAGGGCCTTGGCCCTCGATTCCAACGCTCCGGTCGGAACGCCGATCTCGGCCATGAAGCGGCGGCTGCCGATGGCGACGGCGCGGCCGGCCACGCTTGCGCGGAGGCCCCGGCCGGCGAGTGCCGCGAAATCCTTGGGTTCGTCGAGCGCGAGGCCCATCTCGCCCGCCTTTGCGACGATGGCCCGGCCGAGCGGATGCTCGCTGCCCCGCTGGGCCGAAGCCGCGAGCGCGAGCAGCGAACGCTCGCTTTCGCCTTCGCACGCGGCAATCTCGAAAACCTTGGGCCGGCCCTCGGTCAGGGTGCCGGTCTTGTCGAAGACGACCGTGCCGATAGACTTGGCCCGTTCGAGCGCTTCCGCGTCCTTGATGAGAATTCCATTCCGGGCGGCGACGCCGGTGCCGACCATGATCGCGGTCGGCGTCGCCAAGCCCAGCGCGCACGGGCACGCGATCACCAGGACGGCGACGGCGTTGAGGACCGCCGCCTCGACCGGCACCCCGGCAATCAGCCAGCCCGCCGCCGTGGCGGCGGCGATGGCGACGACGATGGGGACGAAAACGGCCGAAACCCGGTCGACGAAACGCTGGATCGGCGCCTTGCTCGCTTGCGCGCCCTGGATCAGGGCGACGATGCGGGCAACGGTGGATTGCGCGCCGACCGTGGTGGCGCGGATCTTGAGCAGGCCGCTGCCGTTGATCGCCCCGCCGGTCGCTTTGTCCCCCTTGGCTTTGGCAACGGGCAGGCTTTCGCCGGTGATCAGGGATTCGTCCACCTCGCTCGTCCCCTCGACCACCACGCCGTCCACCGCCACCCGCTCGCCTGGGCGCACCACGACGATCTCGCCGCTCGCGACCGCCTCGACCGGGACCTCGATCTCGGCGCCGTCCTTCACCACCCGCGCCGTTTCGGGGCGGAGTTTCATCAGCGCCCGCACCGCCGCCGTGGTCGAGTGCTTGGCGCGCGTTTCCAGCCACTTGCCGAGCAGAATCAGAGTGATGACCACGGTCGCGGCCTCGAAATAAAGCGCGTCCGGGCCCGCCGGAACGGTGCGGAACATGAGCCAGACGCTGAGCCCGTAGGCCGCGAGCGTGCCGAGCGCCACCAGGAGATCCATGTTGCCGGTTCCGGCGCGCAAAGCTCGCCACGCGGGTCCGTAGAAGCGCGCGCCGGCGCCGAACTGGACGACGCTGGCAAGGCCAAGCTGGACCCAGGCGGGGAACGCGAACGGATGGCCGCCGATCAATCCGCCCGCCATGTGGACGACGAAAGGCAGGGTCAGGAGCGCGGAAACCCCGAACGTCCAGGCCTCGCGCCGCACCCGCTCCCGGATCTTTTGCTCGTCGTCGGTGATATCGGATGCGGCGGGCGCGAGGATCGCCTTGTAGCCCGCCTTTTCGACCGCCCGGAGCAAATCCGACGCCGCCGCCTCGCCGGCGCGAAATTTCACCCGCGCCCGTTCGGTAGCGAGGTTGACCTCCGCGCCGGTCACGCCGGGAACGGCGGCCAGCGCCTTCTCCACCCGGGAGACGCAGGAGGCGCACGTCATGCCTTCGATCGCGAGATCGAGGGTCGTCGGCGGAACTTCGTAGCCCGCCTTGCGAATCGCGGCGGCGACGTCGGCGGGGGTTAGCTGGGCGGGGTCGAATTCGACGTCCGCCTTTTCGGTCGCGAGGTTGACGGCGGCGGCGCGCACGCCGGGAAGTCGCTTGATGGCCCCTTCGATCCGCGCCACGCACGAGGCGCACGTCATGCCCTCGATCGCCAGCGTCAGGTGGCGGTCTTCGAAGGCGTCGGGGATTTCCGTGCGAGCCAGGGCGTCGGGCATGGGCGCTCTCAACATTCCAGTTAACTAGAAGGTTGATATGGCCCCACCCGGGCGGGAAGGTCAAGGGCCTAAAAGCCCGGCGCGGCGGGTTTTTTCTCTTTCCCTTAAACTCCATCCGCGGGAATCTACCGTCCGGTTCTCCGACCCCTATCCGAAATCATGACCACCCCCGCACTGTCCCCTTCGGGCCGCGGCTTTTTTCCACCCGGAACGGCGCCCTCTTCGCGCGTGGGAACCCTGATGTTCGCGGCGCTCGGCGTCGTCTTCGGCGACATCGGCACCAGCCCGCTTTATGCCATCAAGGAAACGTTCGCGGGCTCGCATCCCCTGCCGCTCGACCGCCCGCACTTGTTCGGGATTCTATCGCTCGTCTTCTGGTCGATCATGTTCGTGGTTTCGATCAAGTACGTGATCGTCTTGATGCGGGCCGACAATCGCGGCGAAGGCGGCAGCCTCGCGCTGCTCGCGCTCGTGACCCGAGCCGCCACGGCGCGCCCTTGGCTGGTGCCCGTCATCGGCACGCTCGGCATCTTCGCTGCGGGCCTTTTTTACGGCGACACCATGCTGACCCCGGCGATTTCGGTCTTGAGCGCGGTCGAAGGGCTGAAGGTGGTGGGGCCTTGGCTGGAACCCTGGGTTTTGCCGCTGACGGCGGTCATACTGGTTCTCCTGTTCATGATCCAACGCCAAGGCACGGCGATGGTCGGGGCAGTGTTCGGCGCGGTGATCCTGGTCTGGTTCGCCGTGCTGGCGATGCTCGGAATCAAGAACATCGGGTTGAATTCGCAGGTGCTATGGGCGCTCTCGCCGCACCACGCGGCGATGTTTCTCTGGAACGACGGCTTGACCGGCTTCCTCGCGCTCGGCTCGGTGGTGCTCGTCGTCACCGGCGCCGAAGCTCTCTACGCCGACATGGGCCACTTCGGACGTCTGCCGATCCGGCTGGCGTGGTATCTGATCGTGCTGCCGGGGTTGATGCTCAACTACTTCGGCCAGGGCGCGCTTCTGCTCGCCGATCCCAAGGCGATCGAGAATCCTTTCTTTCTGATGTCGCCCGAATGGGCGATCCTGCCGATGGTGATCCTGGCGACATTGGCAACCGTGATCGCATCGCAAGCGACGATCTCGGGCGCGTTCTCGATAACCCAGCAAGCGATCCAACTCGGCTACATTCCGCGGATGGCGATCCTGCACACCTCGGCAAAGGAGATCGGCCAGATCTATCTTCCCTTCGTGAACTGGTTGCTGATGATCTGCGTGCTGGCTCTCGTGCTCGGCTTTCAAAGCTCGAGCAATTTGGCGGCGGCCTACGGCGTCGCGGTGACCGGCACCATGACGATCACCACCTTGCTGGTCGGCGCGGTCATGCTGCTATTGTGGAATTGGAGCTGGCGCAAGACCGTGCTCGTTCTCGCCGTCTTTCTCCTCCTCGATCTCGCGTTCTTCGGCGCCACCGTCACCAAGATCGAGCACGGCGGCTGGTTCCCGCTCGCCGTCGGTTTCGTGATCTTCGTTTTGCTGACCACCTGGAAACACGGCCGCAATCTGTTGCTGGCACGGCGGACGCGCGCGGCCCTTTCGATCGAGGAATTCAAGAAGAGCCTGTCCGATCGCATCGCGCGCGTCCCGGGAACCGCCATCTTTTTCACCCGGGCCGCGGAAGGCGTTCCGGCCGCCCTGCTCCACAATCTCAAGCACAACAAGGTCCTGCACGAACGGGTCGTTCTGCTTACGTTGAAAATCGAGGAAGTTCCCTTCGTGCCGCCCGAACGGCGGGTGACGCATGAGGATTTCGGCGGCAACCTCGGCCAAGTCACGCTCCACTTCGGCTTCATGGACACGCCCGACATTCCGAAGGCCATCGCCAACGCGACCGAGGCCCAGCTCGGCTTTTTCTACGACGTCTTTTCGACCACCTATTTCCTCAGCCGGGAAACCGTCATTCCCGTCGACACCCCGGACATGGTCATCTGGCGCAAATATCTGTTCGCGTGGATGACGCGGAACGCGTCCGGCGCGGCCGAGTTCTTCCAGCTTCCCCGCAACCGGGTGGTCGAATTGGGCGCCCAGGTCGAGGTCTGAACCGGCCCGGCCATCGGCAGCGCGAACTTTAATTATCCGGGCGACGGCGGTATGATCCGCCAGCTGGCGCCAACATCGGACGAAATCATGCTGCTGCTTATCGATAATTACGACAGCTTCACCTACAACCTGCGCCATTACCTGGGCGAACTCGGCGCCGAGGTGGTGGTGAAGCGCAACGACGTTCTCTCGGCGGCCGACGCGCTCGCGCTCGCCCCCGAAGGGATCGTGATTTCGCCCGGACCGTGCGACCCGGACAAGGCGGGCATCTGCCTCGATCTCATTCGCTTGAACGCCGGCCGGATTCCCATCCTCGGCGTCTGCCTCGGCCACCAGGCCATCGGCCAGGCCTACGGCGGGCGCGTCGTGCGCGCGCCGAAGCCGATGCACGGCAAAGTCAGCGAAATCCGGCACATCGGGCGCGGCTTGTTCGCCGGTATCCCCTCGCCGCTTCGCGCCACCCGCTACCATTCGCTGACGGTTGCGCGCGAGGGTCTGCCCGAATGCTTCGAGATCACCGCCGAAAGCGATGACGGCGTGATCCAGGGCCTGTCGCACCGCACCCAGCCGGTTCACGGCGTCCTGTTCCATCCCGAAAGCATCCACTCCGAGCACGGGCACGCGATCTTGCAAAACTTCCTCACACTCACGCGCACGAGGAAGGCAGCATGAGCGAAGCCCCATCCCCGCGTTCCTTGAAGCCGCTGCTTGCCAAGGTGGCGGAAGGAAAGTCGTTGAGCGAAGCGGAAGCCGCTTTGGCTTTCGACATCATCATGTCGGGCGAGGCGACGGCGGCGCAGATCGGCGGATTCCTGATGGGCCTCCGGGTGCGTGGCGAAACGGTCGAGGAAATCACCGGCGCGGTCAAGACGATGCGCGAGAAGATGGTCA
>MIAC01000099.1:1957-3486 GCA_001830475.1 Rhodospirillales bacterium RIFCSPLOWO2_12_FULL_67_15 | reverse complement strand
GAACCATGGACGTGGTCGGCACCGGCGGCGACGCGCAAGGAACCTACAACATCTCGACCGCGGCCGCTTTCGTCGTCGCCGGCGCGGGCGTGCCGGTCGCCAAGCACGGCAACCGCGCGGTTTCCTCGAAGTCGGGCGCCGCCGACGTGCTCAAGGCCCTCGGCGTCAATCTCGATTGCGACCTGGCGCTGGTCGAACGCGCCCTCAAGGAGGCCGGCATCGCGTTCCTGATGGCGCCGCGCCACCACGGCGCCATGCGTCACGTCGGTCCGGCGCGCGGCGAGCTTGGCGTGCGCACGATCTTCAACATCCTCGGTCCGCTCTCCAACCCGGCCGGGGTCAAGCGCCAGTTGACCGGCGCGTTTTCGCGCGCCTGGATCAAACCGATGGCCGCCGTTCTCGGCCGGCTGGGGTGCGAACGCGCCTGGATCGTCCACGGCAGCGACGGGTTGGACGAACTGACCACCACCGGGCCGTCTTACGTCGCCGAATGGCGCGGCGGGCGGGTGCGCACCTTCCAAGTGTCGCCCAAGGACGCCGGGATCGCGCGGGCCAATCCGGCGCTGCTCAAGGGCGGCGACGCGGACACCAACGCCCGAGCCATTCGCGAAGTGCTGGACGGCAAATCCAACCCGTTCCGCGACATCGTCGTCTTCAACGCGGCGGCGGCGCTGGTCGTCGCCGGCAAGGCGAAAAACCTGAAGCAGGGCGCGGCGCTCGCGGCCTCGGCCATCGACGAGGGCCGGGCCAAGACGGCGCTGGCATCGCTGGTGCGGATCACCAATCTGGATTCGGCCGCGTGAGCGACGTTCTGAAAAAAATCTGCGACGACAAGCGCCGCCACGTCGCGGCGCAAAAGCGCGCCGTTTCCGAAAACGAACTGCGCGAGCGCGCGGTTTCGGCCGAGCCGCCGCGGGGTTTCGCCCACGCGCTCAAGGCCGCGCTTCGGTCCGGGCGTTACGGCCTGATCGCGGAGATCAAGCGCGCGTCCCCTTCGCAAGGACTGATCCGGGCCGATTTCGACGTCGCCGCGCTCGCCCGCGCCTATCGCGACGGCGGCGCGGCGTGTTTGTCGGTCTTGACCGACGCGCCCTACTTCCAGGGCGAGGACGAATTTCTGGCGATGGCGCGCGCCGCCGTGCCCTTGCCGGTCTTGCGCAAGGACTTCATGCTCGATCCCTACCAGATCGTCGAATCCCGCGCGCTCGGGGCCGATTGCGTGCTGCTGATCCTGGCGGCGCTGACGGATTCCGAGGCCGCGGGATTGGAAGCGGAAGCGGCGCGCCTCGGCATGGACGTGCTGATCGAGGTTCACGACGACGCCGAACTTGATCGTGCCTTGAAGCTCAAATCGTCCCTGATCGGGGTCAACAACCGCAACCTCAAGTCCCTCGCCGTCGATCTCGCGACCGGGGAGCGGCTGATCCCGCGTCTGCCCAAGGATCACGTTGCGGTCGCCGAAAGCGGGCTCGCCCTGCCCGCCGACCTCGCCCGCATGGCGGCGGCGGGCGCGCGCTGCTTCTTGATCG
>MIAC01000099.1:0-1905 GCA_001830475.1 Rhodospirillales bacterium RIFCSPLOWO2_12_FULL_67_15 | reverse complement strand
GGCTAAACCCGTGGCCGCTCGGGCGGCCGCCGGGTGACCGACGATGGCCCGCAAGCTCACCCACATAGACGCCAAGGGCAACGCGGTGATGGTGGACGTGGGCCGGAAACCTTCGACCGCGCGCACCGCGACCGCCAAGGGCAGCGTCTACATGCGCGCCGAGACGCTGAAGCGGATCATGCGGGGCGGCGTCAAGAAAGGCGACGTGCTGGCGGTCGCCCAGCTCGCCGGCATCGCGGGCGCGAAGCGAACCCCCGATCTGATTCCGCTGTGTCATCCCTTGGCGCTCACTTCGGTCAAGGTCGCACTCGCCTGCGATCCCAAGCGAAGAGCGGTGGATATCGCCGCCACCTGCGCCGTCACCGGGCAAACCGGCGTCGAGATGGAGGCGCTCGCGGCGGTCGCCGTCGCCGCCCTCACCGTCTACGACATGTGCAAGGCGATGGACCGGGCGATGCGCATTTCCGACATCCGCCTCGTCTACAAGGCGGGCGGCAAGTCGGGCGTGTTCCGGGGCCAATGACATGATCTCGGTCGAGGAAGCGCTCGCGCGCGTGCTGGCGGGGATCGCGGCGGTCCCGGCGGAAACGGTCGGAGTGGCCGAGGCCCTCGGGCGCGTGCTCGCCCTCGACGTCGCGGCGCGTCTGTCCCATCCGCCGAGCGCGGTTTCGGCGATGGACGGCTACGCCGCGCGCGCGGCCGATGCCGTATCCGTTCCAGCGAAGCTGAAAATAATCGGCGAAGCGGCCGCCGGCGCCGGTTTCAAGGGGCGGATCGAACCCGGGACCTGCGTGCGCATCTTCACCGGCGCGCCGATCCCCGAGGGCGCCGATACCATCGTCATCCAGGAAGACGCCGCGAGCGAGAGCGGCGCGGTGGTGGTGAAGAAAGCGGCGAAGCCGGGCGAGTGGATCCGTCCCGAGGGCCTGGATTTCCGTGCCGGCGAGGTACTGCTCAAGGCCGGAACGGTGCTTTCGGCGCGCGACGTCGGGTTGGCGGCGGCGATGAACGTGCCTTGGCTTTCGGTCCGGCGGAAACCGCGCGTCGCCCTGATCGCCACCGGCAACGAAGTGGTCATGCCGGGCGACCCGGTCGGCGCCGACCAGATCGTGAGCTCCAACAGCATAGCCCTCGCGGCCTATGTCCGGGTCCTGGGCGGCGAGCCCTTGAACCTCGGCATCGCGCCGGACGAGCCCAAGGAGCTGCTCGGCTTGATCGACAGCGCCAAGGGCGCCGATCTCCTGGTCACCAGCGGCGGCGCCTCGGTCGGGGACTACGATCTGGTGCGGGAAGCCTTGGGGCGGAGCGGCTTCGATCTCGGCTTCTACAAAGTCGCCATGCGCCCGGGCAAGCCGCTGATCTTCGGCCGGCTCGCCGGAATCCCGGTGCTCGGCTTTCCCGGCAACCCGGTCTCGGCCGGCGTGTGCGCGGCGATCTACCTCAAGGCGGCGATGGAAAAGATGCTCGGGCTCGCCAAGGAAGCCATGCCAGAGCCGACCGCGCTTCTGGGCCGCGATCTTCCCGCCAACGACCGCCGCCAGGATTACCTCCGCGCCAAGCTTTCCTTCAACGGCGCGGGCGAGGCGGTGGCGACGCCCTTCGCGCGCCAGGATTCCTCGATGATGGCCAATTTTGCCAAGGCCGACTGCCTGGTCATCCGCCCGCCCGAGGCGCCCGCGATCAAGCAAGGCGAGCGGGTGCGAATCGTGCGCCTCCGCGAAGGGCCGGTTTCGCTCTAAAGGCTGTTTTCAGGGGTTGGATTTTCCCCAATGCGGTCCTTCCCCGTTGGGGAGCGCTCTTTATTTCTATTGACACGGATGGTGAACCAAACTAGAACAATGGCGAACGTTTCGTCTTTGTTCCATATCTTGTGCCATCGCGCTTAGACTGGCTGGGGGCGATGGC
>MIAC01000098.1:6786-8251 GCA_001830475.1 Rhodospirillales bacterium RIFCSPLOWO2_12_FULL_67_15 | reverse complement strand
TACGAATTTCACCTCTACACTGGGAATTCCACTACCCTCTTCCGGACTCGAGCGCGTCAGTCTCAAAGGCCATTCCTGGGTTGAGCCCAGGCCTTTCACCCCTGACTTAACGCGCCGCCTGCGTGCGCTTTACGCCCAGTAATTCCGAACAACGCTAGCCCCCTTCGTATTACCGCGGCTGCTGGCACGAAGTTAGCCGGGGCTTCTTCTCCCGCTACCGTCATCATCGTCGCGGGCGAAAGAGCTTTACAACCCTAAGGCCTTCATCACTCACGCGGCATTGCTGGATCAGGGTTTCCCCCATTGTCCAATATTCCCTACTGCTGCCTCCCGTAGGAGTCTGGGCCGTGTCTCAGTCCCAGTGTGACTGGTCGTCCTCTCAGACCAGTTACCGATCGTCGCCTTGGTGAGCCGTTACCTCACCAACTAGCTAATCGGACGCGGGCCCCTCCAACGGCGATAAATCTTTCCCCGTAAGGGCGTATGCGGTATTAGCCGAAGTTTCCCTCGGTTGTTCCCCACCGCTGGGCAGGTTCCCACGCGTTACTCACCCGTCCGCCACTCCTGGATTGCTCCAGGCGTTCGACTTGCATGTATTAGGCATGCCGCCAGCGTTCGTTCTGAGCCAGGATCAAACTCTCAAGTTGACTTCCGATGCGAACTCGAACCCGGATCCCGAAAGACCCGAACCCGAACCGCCCCGGATGACAAGAGCTTCATCCCGCACATCTTCAAGCGAGTTGCTTCAGATGCGCGGAAACGAAAGCTCCATGGGCGCTCAAACACACCCGCAGAGCCGCCGCCCGCGCATCCCTTCCTTTTCCACTTTTCCAAGAACACAACGGCCAGAACCCGAAGGTCCGGACCGAGAAAAACCCGCGAAGGGAAGGAAAACCGAAGCTTTCCTCGCCTTCGCGGGAGCGCGGCTTATAGGGTGGGCCAAGGGGCCTGTCAAACCTATTTCAGTGCCGCACTCCACCTCGGCGAGGAAGCCGCACACCGCGGTTCCGGCCCGTCAGGGCCGAACCGTGGCGAAACCCCTCACCGATTCGGATCGTCCGCCACCAGTTCGGCGACGGCCTGAACTAAATTATAGGCACGGAGTCGGCCAAAAACAACACCCCAGAACCCCGGGAGACCCGGCGCGTATCCCGTGCTTTCGGGGGCTTGCGGCGGCCTTCGCCACGTCCGGAAAAAGCCCGGCGCTGGCGCGACTTACCGGGGATGGGGTAGTTTTCCACAAAGATCATATACTCGCGCACCCGCACCCTCCGCCGTGGACCCGATGCCCGACCCCAAGCCCTCCCTCAACGGAACGATCCTCCTTCTCGCCGCGGCCCTCCTCGGAGCTTGCGAGCAGACCACGGGGATCACGCCGACCTCGGGGCCCGCGTTCAGTGATGCCGGGAGCGCGCCGGGACTTCCCCAGTTCAACGACGTGCTGATCCCCCCCGGCGCGAAACTC
>MIAC01000098.1:0-6778 GCA_001830475.1 Rhodospirillales bacterium RIFCSPLOWO2_12_FULL_67_15 | reverse complement strand
CCGGGCCTCGGCTGACAGGAAGTCACCTTCATCCGCGCCACGGTCAGCACCCTCACCTTCATGCGCGACGATCGCGTCGCCACGGTGCAGATCCAGGCCTCCCGTCTCCGCGGCTCCGAAGTCGTGATCACGGTCAGCCCGCGCGGCGGCACGGGAAGCGCGACGACCGGCGGCGCGATGGGCCGCGGCGGCGGACCAATTCGACCCGCACCCGTCCAGCGTCAATAGCGATCGTGCAAACGAAAGCCGCGCGCGTCAGCCGTCGCCCGCGGCGGGCTCGCAATATTGGCGGCGTTGCTTGAGCTGACGGCAGATGTCGGCCGCCGCGTCTTTATTGGCGAGCGGCCCCGCCTTCAAGCGGAAATACGTTCCCTTGCCCGAGCCGAGATTGACCTCGGCGATATCCGGCTTAAGTTTGCCGAGAATTTCGCTGTGCGCGCGCTGGATCTGCTGCCAGCCCCGGTCCGCCTGCTGGCGCGAGCGGTAGGAGGCGAGATGCACCGTCGCACCGCCCTTGACCGCGGCCGGACCTTTCGCGGCCGGCGGAGCCGCGGCGGCGGGAGCGGCGGGTGTCTCCTCGGCCGCGGGCGGCGGCGGTTCGGGCGCGGGCGGGGTCATGGCGACCTCGACCGCTTTGCGTTCGCGCGCGTATTCCTCGCCGCCGACGAGACCGCCGTCGCGCAAGTATTCGATCCGGCGCACGGCGTCCGCCGCCGCCATCATCTCTCTCGGCGGCACGCCGGGATTGGCGACCACGACCGGCGCCGCCGGCAGCAGCGCGTCCAGAATCATCGCCCGCTCCGAGGCGTGCTGCGCGACCGTGAGCGCGCGCATTTCGAGGGCCCGGCCGATCGCCCTCAGCCGGCCGACGATTTGGTCGGTCGCGGGCACCGGCCGCTCGAGCCCGGCCGAGGGCGGCGGCGACGTGAGCGGCAGAAGCGCGCCGATGTTCGCTTGGCGGCGGGCGTTGTATTCCTCCGCCGTGACCAGGCCCTGCTCGCGCAAGGTCCTGAGGGTGGTGAAGCGCGAGACGATGTTACTGTCCCCTCCCACGAATCGCGGACCGATCGGCCCGGTCCGCTGGGCGGCCTCGGCCACGCCGGGCCCGAGCGGGCGCAGCGAGGTCACGCCCGGTCCGCTCGTCGGCGGCGGAGACGCCGCCGTCCGCCCGAGCATCAGGCTTGCGCTCGGCGCGCCCGCGACGCCGCCCGGCGGCGGCTCCAGGCCCGGCCCGGCGGTCGAGGGCCGGCCTTCGATCTGACCGAGGCCGGCGCTGGCGATGTCGGCGAGCGGTTTCGGCGTTTCGGCGAACGGCACGAGCCGGTCGGATTCCCTCGGCCTGAGCGCGAGGACGGCTTCGTACATCTCGCGCGCCTTGGTCGCCTGCCCGGTCTGCTGGTAGAGCATGCCGGCGCCGAGCAAGGCGTGCACGTCCTTGGGATTGACCTTGAGCGCCTTCTGGAAATAGTTGTCGGCCGCGACGTGATTGCCCTTGGCGAGTTCGGCGAGGCCGAGTTCGGCGAGATCGTTGTCCCCGATCGTCTGAAGCGGACTCATGGACCAGAAGGAGGGGCTGAACAGGTTCAAGTCCTGCGCCCCGCCGCAGCCCGCGAGAACGAGCGCCGACGCCAGCGCGAACGCCACTCCCGTCCCGGGCTTCCGTCCGCCGCGCGCCATTCGAATCCCGATCTTTCCCCAACTCGGCCGAAAATCGATTCATGCTAGCCGAAAAAGGCCGAATCGCCAACTTTCCAGGGCAACAAGGCGCTCTATCGCTCGCGCGCGAAGGCGAATCCGTTCTCGATCTTGGCCATCCCGATTCGCCGGTAATAGTCCATCGCGTTCGGCGCCGACAGAAGCAGCAGCGTCGCCCCCGGCCCCGCCGCCTCCCGGGTGCGGCGGATCAGTTCCCGCCCGATTCCCCGCCTCTGCCACGCCGCGTCCACGGCGAGATCGGAGAGATAGCAGCAATAGGCGAAATCGGTGAGCGAACGGGCGACGCCGATCAGGCCCCCGCCCGAATCGCGGGCGGTAAGCGTCAGATTGGCGTTCCTGGCCATGGCCCGGATGCGGTCGGGCTCGTCCACCTGACGGCGGGCGGCAAGCCCGGAGCGGCGAAGCACGTCCGTGAATTCCTCCGGATCGAGCGCGGATTCGCGGGCATAAACCATTGTCATGGCGTTATCGCTCATCCCAACACCTCGCGAAACAGCGCTTGGTCGGCGTTGCCGCCCGACAGGACTAACCCTACCTTGCCGCCCCGCCGTTCCTTGAGAAGCGCGGCCAACGGCGCCGCCCCAGCGCCCTCGGCGATATTGTGGGTGTCGGTGAAATAGACGCGCATGGCCGCCTTGATTTCGCCGTCGGACACCGTCACCACCCGCTCGGCATGGGCGCAAATAAAATCGACCGCCATGGGATCGGGGACGCGGCAGGCCAAGCCGTCGGCAATGGTCGTGGCGGCATCGGTCGAGACCGCCTTGCCGGCGGCAAAGGACAGCGCGTAGGCCGGCGCGCCTTCGGCGACCACGCCAACGATGCGGGTCTTGAGTTTCAGCGCGTTGCGCGCGGCGATAACGCCGCTGACGCCCGAGCCCATGCCGATCGGAACATAAACAACCTCGAGATCGGGAACCGCGCGCAGGAATTCAAGGCCGTAGGTTCCCACGCCCTCGATCAGCCAGGGATGGTAGGCGGCGACGAAATGCAGGCCGCGCCGGCCGGCTAGGGCACGGGCGAACTCGGCGGCGGCTTGGTAGTCCTCGCCCTCCTCGATCAACTCGCAGCCGAATGCCCGCATGGCGGCGTTCTTCTCGGGATTGTTGCCATGCGGCACCACGATCACCGCCGTTAACTTCGCCTGCCGGGCGGCTAGCGCGATGCTCTGGCCGTGATTGCCGCGGGTGGCGGTGATGACACCCTCGACCTTCGGATGGGCCTCTTTGAGGCGACGCATGTAGGTAACGCCGCCGCGCAGCTTGAAGGCGCCGATCGGGGTGTGGTTCTCATGCTTGACCCACACCTCGGCGCCGCAGCGCTTCGACAGCAACGGCCAGTGGATTTGCGGCGTCGGCGCCAGAACCTGATAGACGACGCGGGCAGCGGCATCGAGGATCGCGAGATCAATGCCGGCACGGGCCGTCAGTCCGCCTTTGTCGAACTGTTCCTCGGTCATTCAACGGAACTCAGGGATCGAATGGCCGTGGTCGAGCGGGCCGTGGCCGCGGCCGAGGCCGGGGGCCTGCGCGATCGCCTTGTAGACGAAGCGGCGGGCGCGGATCACCGCGTTCCTGAGCGCCATCCCCTGGGCGATCCCGGCGGCGATCGCGGACGCCAGCGTGCATCCGGTGCCGTGGGTGTGTGGCGTCTCGATGCGGGGGCTCTGGAACACTTCGAAGATCTTGTCGTCGTGAAGGAAGAAATCGGTCACGGTCTCGCCCGCGAGATGCCCGCCGGTCATCAGGACCGCCTTGGGCCCCAGGGTCGCGATCAGGCGCGCGGCATGGGCGGCGTCGTTCTCGTCGCGAATCGTCATGCCGGTCAGCGCCTCGGCTTCGGGCACGTTGGGTGTGACGATGGCGGCGAGCGGGACGATGCCGTGGCGCATGGCAAGCGTCGCCTCGGGCGCGAGCAGCGCGTGGCCCCCTTTCGCCACCATGACCGGGTCCACCACCACCGGCACGTTCGGCGCGTATTCGCGCAACGTCGCCGCCACCGCCTCGATCACGTCGGCGCGGTGCAGCATCCCGGTCTTGACGCAGTCGGCGCCGATGTCGATGAGCGCGAGCCGCATCTGCTCGGCGACGAAATCCGCTGGCACGTCATGGATGCCGTAGACGCCGGTGGTGTTCTGGGCGGTGAGCGCGGTAATCGCGGTCGTGGCGTAACCGCCGAGCGCGGTCACGGTCTTGATATCGGCCTGGATGCCGGCGCCGCCGCCGGAATCGGACCCGGCGACGATCAGCACGCGTCCTTTCATGATCCGGCTTTCATCGCGCCGTTCCGGCTTTGCCGCCCGCCTTTTCCAGCGCCCCGACGATCTCCTCGACCACGGCGGCGATGACGGTCGCGTCCTCGCCCTCGGCCATGACCCGGATCAGGGGCTCGGTCCCGGAGGGGCGGATCAGAAGCCTTCCTTGGCCGGCGAGACGGTTCTCGCCCGCGGCGATGGCGGCCTTGACCCGCGCGTCCTCGAGGGTCGCGGCGCCGTTGACGCGCGCGTTTTTCAGAACTTGGGGCAGCGGCGCGAACACGCGGCAGACTTCGCTCGTCGGCCGGCCCGACTGGACCAGGACGGCGAGAACCTGAAGCGCCGCGATCAGACCGTCGCCGGTGGTGCTGTAGTCGCCCAAGATGATGTGCCCCGACTGTTCGCCGCCGACGTTGAATCCGTGCGCGCGCATGTGCTCGACCACGTAGCGGTCGCCGACCGGGGTGCGGATGAGCGTGAGGCCGATGCCGGCGAGATGCCGCTCCAGGCCGAGATTCGACATCACGGTCGCGACCAGGCCGCCGCCGCGCAACTGCTCGCGCCGCTGCCAGTCGGCGGCGATGAGCGCCATGACCTGGTCGCCGTCCACGAGCGTCCCTTTCTCGTCGGCGATGATGACCCGGTCGGCGTCGCCGTCGAGCGCGAGGCCGAAGTGCGCGCCGTGGGCGACGACCTGCTCGCGCATGCTTTCGGTCGCGGTCGAGCCGCACTTGCGGTTGATGTTGAACCCGTCCGGCGCGACGGCGAGGGGGATCATCTCGGCCCCCAATTCCCACAGCACTTCCGGCGCGACCTTGTAGGCGGCGCCGTGGGCGCAATCGACCACGACCTTGAGGCCGTCGAGGGTGAGGCCCTTGGGGAACGTCTGCTTGACGAATTCGGTGTAGCGCCCTTGCGCGTCGTCGAGGCGTTTCGCTCTCCCCAACTCGCGCGCTGGCGCGAGATCGGACGTGAGGTCCGAGCCGACGTCCCGTTCGATCGCCGCCTCCATCTCGTCGGAGAGCTTAAAGCCGTCCGGGCCGAATAATTTAATCCCATTATCCTGGAACGGGTTGTGGGAGGCCGAAAGCATGACGCCGAGATCGGCGCGCAAGGAGCGCGTCAGCATCGCCACCGCCGGGGTCGGCATCGGCCCGACCAGGATCACGTCGAGCCCCATGGAGATGAAACCGGCCGTCAGCGCGGGTTCGAGGAGATAGCCGGAGAGCCGCGTGTCCTTGCCGATCACGACCCGGTGGCGGTGATCGCCGCGGCGAAAGCGCCGCGCCGCCGCCTGGCCGACGCGGAGCGCGGTCTCGGCGGTCATCGGCTCGGCGTTGGCCTCGCCGCGAATGCCGTCGGTGCCGAAAAGCTTGCGGGTCATGGCTGGCTGGCGACTGCGCCTCCCGGCAATCGTTTACAACAGACGGGGCCTTGGCGCCTCAATTTTTTCTTAAGAACCCCGCCCGCCTTCCAAAACCGCCCGCCACACCGCCAGCGCCTGGCGGGTTTCGGCGACGTCGTGGACGCGGACGATGTCGGCGCCGCGCGCGATTCCGGCGAGCGCGGCGGCGAGCGAGCCGGCGAGGCGCTCCTGGGGCGGTTCGTTCCGGCTCAATTTTCCGATGAAGCTCTTGCGCGAAACCCCGAGCACGACCGGACAGCCGAGCTCCTTGAGCCGGCCCAGATTCGCGATCAGCGCGACATTGTGGGTGACGGTCTTGCCGAAGCCGATGCCGGGGTCGACCGCGATCTTCGCGCGTGGAATTCCGGCGCGGACGCAAGCCTCGATGCGCTCGGCGAGATAAGCGGCGACCTCCGCCACCACGTCGTCGTAGCGGGGGTCGTCCTGCATGGTGCGGGGATCGCCCTTCATGTGCATCAGGATCACGTGCGCGCCGCTTTGCGCCGCCTGGGCGAGCGATCCGGGCTCGGCGGACAACGCGGAAACGTCGTTGACGATGCGCGCCCCGGCCGCGACCGCCGCCGCCATCACCGCCGCATGGCGCGTGTCCGCCGAAACCACCGCACCGTCGGCGGCGAGCGCGCGGATCACGGGTACGATTCGGCTCTGTTCTTCCGCCGGATCGAGCGACGCGGCCCCGGGGCGGGTCGATTCGCCGCCGACGTCGATGATGTCGGCGCCGGCGGCGAGCATGGCGCGCCCGCGCGCGATCGCCGCTTCCGCGTCCGGGGTCTCGCCGCCGTCGGAAAAACTGTCCGGGGTGACGTTGACGACGCCCATGACCCGTGGCTGGCCGAGGGCCAATCCGGCGAAGGTGGCGGGCGGCGCGCTCAGGGCTCGGTTTGGGGCTCGGCGCCCATCGGGCGGCGAACCGGGCCCTTGCCGCCGCTGGTGGGCACCGAGGCTTTCCGCCCCGCGCCGCGCTCGGCCGCGGGCGGCTCCTCCGGGCGGACGATGGTTTCGCCGCGCAAAACCGCCTTCACTTCGTCGCCGGACAAGGATTCGTGTTCGAGCAACGCTTGGGCCAAGGTTTCAAGGTCCTTGCGGCGCTCGTTCAGTATCTTGCGCGCCTTGGCCTCGGCGTCGTCGATCAGGCGGCGAACCTCGTCGTCGATGATCTTGGCGGTCGCGTCCGAGACGTTCTTGCGTTGCGCCACCGAATGGCCGAGGAAGATCTCCTCCTCGTCGGAGGCGTAGCGCAGCCGCCCCAATTTCTCGCTGAAGCCGAATTCCATGACCATGCGCCGGGCGATCACCGTCGCCTGTTGAATGTCGTTGGTCGCGCCGGTGGTGACGTTCTCCGCGCCGAAAACGATCTCCTCGGCGATGCGCCCGCCGAACAT
>MIAC01000097.1 GCA_001830475.1 Rhodospirillales bacterium RIFCSPLOWO2_12_FULL_67_15 | reverse complement strand
GCCATCATCAGCCCCAGGCGTCGCGGGTGATGCTCGCGTACCAAGCCCGGGCGTAGGCCGCTTCCTGCTTGCGGAAGGCGTCGTCGCGCCCGGCCGGGCTGACCCCGCCCGAGCCCGGCGGCGTGGTGATGCCCTTGGCGGTGGCGGTGTGGACCCCCGTCACCGAGATGCCCCAGTCCGGCGTCACCAGGCTGTAGCAGGTGTTGCTCAGCACCTGATCGGTCGGCATCCGCCCGGCGAGCATCTCGACCACGGCCGCCGCTGCGACCTTGGCTTCGGTGTTGGCCGCCGTGCCCGACTTCGGCAGCGGCGCGGCGATGGTCGCGTCCCCGACCACGTGCACGCCCTTGACCAGCTTCGATTCGAAGGTCAAGGGATCGATCGGGCACCAGCCGGTGTTGTCGGCGATGCCGGCGGTGCGGGCGATCGCCCCGGCGCGCTGCGGCGGGATGATGTTCATGACCGCCGCCCGGATGGTTTCGGTCTCGATCTTGACCATGCGGGTCGGCACGTCGACGCGCTCGACCCGGCCGCCGTCCTTGCCCGGCACCCACTTGATCATGTCGCCGTAGTGCTTCTTCCAGCCCTCGAGGAACAGGCCCTGCTTCGAGAACGTATCCGCCGGATCGACGATCATGACCTTGGAGCGCGGCTTCTTGTTCTTGAGATACCAGGCGATCATGCTGGCGCGCTCGTAGGGCCCGGGCGGGCAGCGGAACGGCGTCCGCGGCACCGCGATCACCACCACGCCGCCGTCGCTCATCGCCTCCAGCTGGCGGGCAAGCAGCGCCGTCTGCGGCCCCGCCTTCCACGCGTGCGGCGCGGCCTCGGCGGCCGCCTCGCTGTAGCCCGCGACGCCGTCCCAGATGAAATCGATCCCCGGCGCGACGATCAGCCGGTCGTAAGGCATCGTCCCCGACGCCGTCGTCACCGTCTTCTTCCCGGTGTCGACCGCGGTCGCCGCCTCGTGCACCACCTTGACGCCCGCGCTGGAGAGGCCGCCGAAGCCGTGCGTGATCTTGTCGATCGTGTTGAAGCCGCCGAGCACGTAGTTGCTGAACGGGCAGGTGACGTAGGAGCGGGAGGGCTCCAACAGGGTCACCTCCGTGTTCGGGCTCCACATCTTGACATAGCGCGCCGCGGTCGCGCCGCCGAAGCCGCCGCCGATCACCACTACCTTGCCCCCGGAGCCGCCCTCGTATCCGGCGCAGCCGGAAAGAACCAGCGCGGTGCCGGCGCTCGCCGCGCCCGCGCGCCCAAGAAATTGTCTGCGTGTCGTGGTCATGGTCCGGTTCTCCCTATTTCTTGCCGAGATGATTGGCGACCGCCGCGATCTGCGCGTCGCTGTAGCCCTTGGTGATCCGCCCCATGATGGTCGAGGGCTTCTTGCCGTCGCGGAACGCGCCCATCGCCTCGACGATCTGCGCTGGCGTCTTGTCGTTGATCTTGACGATATCGCCCGCCCCCATCCCGCCTTGGCCGTGGCAGACCGCGCAGTTCGCCGCGATCAGCGCCGCGTTCGGCGCCGGCGCCTGCGCCGGCACCGGCGAAGACCAGGCCAGGACCATCGCCCCGGCCGCGCTCAAAACCATCGTCGTACGGTGGATCGGATTGAACATGAATGCAGCCTCCCTTGGTTGAACGTCGGTTGCGGTAAGTCAGTGCCGGGGCATGTGACCCGCGCCGTGTTGAATTTCCGGCATCGCCGTTCCCGCCGTTCCGTGGGGCCCCATCGCCCCGGGCGGTTCGACGATGACATCCACTTGAACGTCGCCGGCTTTTTCGAAGGTCAGGACGAGGGGAAACAAGTCCCCCTCCTTGAGCGGGTATTTCAGACCCATCAGCATCATGTGCATGCCGCCGGGGGCGATATCGATGGGATGATCGGGAGCGATCCCGATCGCGAAGATCCGGCGCATGCGCGCGATCCCGTCGGTCACGGTCGTTTCGTGGACTTCCACGGTTTCAGCGACGGGGGAGCGGGCGCCGAGCAGCCGGTCTTTCGCCCCCGGGGCGCTTTCGATTCTCATATACGCCGCCCCGTTGCGCGCCGTCGGCGCCGAAGCCCGCGCCCAAGGATGGGAAACGATCACGGGACCGCTTTCGTAAACGTGAGATCCTGCCCGGGGGGCGCCCGCAAGCGCCGAGAGGGCAAAAACGAGAACAGAAAGAACAACGCGCCGGGTCATTGGGATTTTTCCGCGGCCGATGGCGGAGATCGCGAATCGGCCATGTGTTGGCGGATAGTTTCAGCGACCCGCTTGGGCGGCATGTCGGGCGGGATATGGCTCAGGTACTTTCCGTCCGGGGCCATGAGGAACATGACGGCAGTGTGTTCCATGAGATAGCCAGCGCTGCTGTCGTCGGCCTTGCGGTAATGAACCCGATAGGCGCGTGCGATTTGAGCAACCTGTTCCGGAGTCCCCGTCAACCCGACGATGCTGGGATCGAATAGCGTGACATAGCCGGCGAGCGTAGCGGGGGTGTCGCGTTCCGGGTCGACTGTGACGAACAGGGGACGGATTCTCGCGCCATCGTCGCCGAGAAGTTGCAACACCGACGCGATGCTCTGCAAGGTGGTCGGGCAGATGTCGGGGCACATCGTGAAC
>MIAC01000096.1:8153-9241 GCA_001830475.1 Rhodospirillales bacterium RIFCSPLOWO2_12_FULL_67_15 | reverse complement strand
TCGATCCGGCCGACCCGCTTGACGGCGGCGGCGAGCATGGCCGCGTCCTTGTCCCAGAATTTCTTGAACTCGGGCGCGTCGAGATAGGCGACCGGCGTTTGCAGCTTGGTCATCGCGTCCTTGAACTCGGCACTGGCGACCGCCTGCTTCACCGCCGCGCGGAGCGTCTTCTGCACCTCCGCGGGCGTAGCCGCCGGCACGAGCACGCCCGACCAGATGTAGAACTCCACGTCCTTGTAGCCGAGCTCCTTGAAGGTCGGAAGGTCGGGTAGCACCGGAATCCGCTTGTCGCCCCAGCCGGCGAGCGCGCGCAGCTTGCCCGCCTTGATGTGGGGAATGACGACGCCGGGGCCCGAGGCGAGCGCGTTGACGTGGCCGCCCAGGAGCGCCGTCATCGCCGGCCCGGCGCCGGCGAACGGCACGTGACGGAGCTTGATGCCGGCCGCATGGGCGAACATTTCCGTCGCCATGTGCAGAGTGCCGTAGAGGCCCGAGGACGAGAACGAAATCTCGCCCGGACGCTTCTTCGCGTCGGCGACGAAATCCGCCACCGTCTTCCACGGCGCTTCCGCCGGAACCACCAGCACCGTCGGATCCGACGTGATCAGCGCGACCGGCGCGAGCTGGTTCATCTGATAGGCGGGCTTGCGGTCGAAAAGCTTGTCGGCCTCGGGAATGATCGAGATCGAGGACAGCGCCATCAGGATGGTGTAGCCGTCGGGCTTGGCGTTGGCGACCGCCGCCATGCCGACCGCGCCGCCCGCGCCCGACTTGTTCGACGCGATCACCGGCTGCTTGAGAACTTTTTCCATCGCCGCGGCCAAGGGCCGGCCGGTCTGGTCGGCGACGCCCCCCGGCGGAAACGGCACCACCATCGTCACCGGGTGGGACGGGAATTTCTCCTGGGCCTGCGCGGGCCAACCCGCCGCCAGGAGCGCGAGCGCGCCGAGCGCCAACTGCATCCATTTCGCGATGTTCATGGTCATCCTCCCTATATCTATCCGACCTTGTTTTCGAGCGTGCCGATCCGGTCGAAGGTGATCGCCACCACGTCGCCCTTCTTCAGGAACTTGGGCGGCTTGAAGCCG
>MIAC01000096.1:0-8042 GCA_001830475.1 Rhodospirillales bacterium RIFCSPLOWO2_12_FULL_67_15 | reverse complement strand
GTCACCTCCTCGATCTCGTCGGCCGTCACCAGCCACGGCCCCATCGGGCAAAATCCGTCCAGGCTCTTGCCCAGGAACCATTGGCCGTACTGCTTCTGCTGGATGCGCGAGGTCACGTCGTTGACGATGGTGTAGCCGTAGACGTGCTTGAAGGCGTCCGCCTTCTTGATGTCGCGCCCGCCCGGACCGATGACGACGGCAAGCTCGCCCTCGTAATCGACCGAATGGGTCGGATCGAGATTTGCGGGGATGGTCGCGCCCGGCCCGATCACCGCCGTCGTCGCCTTGGTGAAGACGATGGGGTATTCGGGCACGGCGGCCTTGACCGCGCCGTCGAACCCGCTCCGGTTCAGCTCGGCGACGTGATCGTGATAGTTCTTGCCGACGCAGAGGATGTTGCGCCGAGGACGGGGAAAGGGCGCGAGCAACCGGACTTTCTTGCGCGGCACGACCGCCTTCTTCGGCGGATTCTTGAGCGCGGCGCGGGCGAGCGCAAGACCCTTGCGCCCGAGCGCGACGAACGCGGTCATGTCAGGGGCGACCCCGGCGGCCCGGACGAGATCGATAATACGATCGCCCTTTTCGTCGAGGACGCCGAGGCGGACGGTTTTGCCCTGGGCGAAAGTCACGAGGCGCATGGTGTTCCTGATCCGCGTTTTTTATGTCGTTCGGCGGTACGATTCGGGAAGTCCGGAGCAATGACGCCGGCCTGCGTCCTCCCACTTCGGGTGGGGTTGGCCCGCCCGATCGGCACGGTCGGGCGAGTGCCGGTATATCAAGCGCCGCCGGAGTCCCGCCAGAACTTTCCGTCACCCCATTCCGGCCCGGGCAAAAGCTTGGCCGCCCGGCCGATGTCGTTATACTGCCGCCTCCCGAACACGGCTTGGTCACGAAAGACACTAGACGATGGTTCGCCCGTTGTCTGCCGCCGCGAGCGAATCCTCGCGGCAAACATTTAAAGGCGGCGGGGATTCGCCCGCCGCCGCGCGCAAGGCCGATACCGGTCCGGCTTGGCTCGCGAAGACGCCCGAGCTCGCGGCGCTGCTCGCCGCCGCGCCCGCGGTCCATTGGCCGCGCACGCGCGCGGAATTGCTTGACATCGTCTTCGCCGAACCCGGGCGCGACCGGATCGAGGTCGCCTACGACATCCCCGGCCGGGGGCGCGCGGTCGAAGCCGTCGTCACCCGCTGCCGTAACGGCATCGCGGTCAACTACGCCGAACCCTACATGCGCAGGCGCGATCCGGAAACCATGGTCATCGCCGACGAAGCGCCGACCGACAAGATGCGGTTCGACCGGCGGTTCGGTTTTCCCTTCGCCTCCTTGCGCGAGGAAATTCTTGCGTGGCTCGGCGGCCAGGAACTGGTGGTCTTTACTTTTTCCGCCGGCAGCGATGAGTTCGGCTACGATTCCGTCTTCGTCGGTCCCGCCAACGCCGCCTTTTTCGCCACCGCGCTCGCCGACTTGCAAGGCATCGCCGATCCGGCGCGCCGGGAGGCCGAATTCGCTCCGCGCGCGATCGTCTATCTCGCGCCGCCGTTCCGCCACACCCATTGCGACGGCCGCCAGGTCGTCGTCCATAACCGCACCGGCGCGTTGCACGAGGTTTTCGCTCTCAATCTCTATCCCGGGCCGAGCGCCAAGAAGGGCATCTACGGAATTCTCCTCGACCTCGGCGGGGCGGAAGGATGGGTCACGGCGCACGCCTCGGTGGTGCGGGTGGTGACACCCTACGACAACACGCTGACCATCATGCACGAAGGCGCGAGCGGCGGCGGCAAGAGCGAAATGCTCGAATACCCCCACCGCGAGCCGAACGGGCGCATCCTGCTCGGCGAGAACCTGGTGACCGGCGAGCGCCGCACCGTGCCCTTGACCCAGGGCTGCGAGCTGGAGCCGGTGACCGACGACATGGCGCTGTGCCATCCCTCGATCCAGGGCGACCCGCGCAAGCTGGTGGTGACCGACGCCGAGAACGCCTGGTTCGTGCGGGTCGACCACATCGCCGCCTACGGCACCAACCCGGAGCTGGAGCGGATTTGCGTCGCGCCGAAGGAACCTCTCATCTTCTTCAACATCGAGGCGGTGCCGGGGGCGACCTGCCTGTTGTGGGAGCACGTCGAGGATGCGCCGGGACAGCGCTGTCCCAATCCGCGCGTCATCCTGCCCCGGCGCGACATTCCCGGCATCGTCAACCAGCCGGTCGAGGTGGACGTGCGCAGCTTCGGCATCCGTACCCCGCCCTGCACCCGCGACGCGCCGTCCTACGGCATCGTCGGCCTGCTCCACCTTTTGCCCCCGGCGCTGGCGTGGCTGTGGCGGCTGGTCGCGCCGCGCGGGCACGCCAACCCCAGCATCGTCGGCGGCGACGGCATCGGCAGCGAAGGCGTCGGCTCGTTCTGGCCCTTCGCCACCAGCCGGCGCGTGCATTACGCCAACTTGCTGCTCGACCAGATTCGCCGCTATCCCAACACCCGCTATGTCCTGATTCCCAACCAGCACATCGGCGCGTGGAAGGTCGGCTTCAACGGCCAGTGGATCGCGCGCGAGTATCTCGCCCGGCGCGGCGGCGCCAAGTTCCGCCCCGAGCAGATGGTGCCGGCGCGCTGCCCGCTGCTCGGCTACGCGCTGCGCTCGCTTCAGGTCGAGGGCGTGCAGATTTCGCACTGGTTTCTGCGCGTCGAAACCCAGCCCGAGGTCGGGCCCGAGACCTACGACGCGGGCGCGGACGCACTCGGCGAATTCTTCAAGAACGAAATCGCGCCCTACCTCGAGGATTCCGACCTCGACCCCGCCGGCGCGGCGATCATCCGCGCCTGCCTCGAGGACGCCGACCTTTCGCTCTACGAGAAATTGATCCGGCCGGTGTCCTGACGGACGCGGGCCGGCGCAGTGGCGTCCCCAGGGGGATTCGAACCCCCGTCGCCGCCGTGAAAGGGCGGTGTCCTAGGCCTCTAGACGATGGGGACGGGCCGCCACGTCCTATACGGGCGGGCGCGCAAAATCAAGCGCGGCCGGAACAAAATCCTGCCGGGAATCGGCCCGGATGACGCCACGCGCCCCGATAGGGGCGCATCTTGATAAGCGCGCGGGGATTCGCCCGCGCGCCGGCCGGAATGACCGGAGAAGGATTCAACTTTTGAGCAGCGCCTCGACCTCGGCCTGGGAGAGGCCCTTGGCTTCCTCGGCGATCGAAGACGAAGCCGCGGCCGGGGGCGACACTTCTCCCGGCCTGGGAATCGCCGTCACGTTCAGGATCGGCTGAACGGCGATGGTCTCGGCCTGCGCCTTGCGCCGCTCGGTCCCTTTGTAGCTCGCGAGTTTCTGGCGGCGGCGATCGGGCCCGAAGTAGGTCTTGGTCTTGATGAAGTTGCGCTGGTGCTCGATGATCGAACGGATGCGGGCGTAGAGTTTCTTGGGCGAGACGGGTTTGGCGAGAAACTCGCTCACCCCGGCTTCCCGCGCCTCCATCACCCGGTGCATCTCGGTGTGCCCGGTCAGCATGATGACCGGGACGTAGGGGTTCGGACTGTCCTTGCCGGTGCGCACCAAGCGCACGAAGTCGAGCCCGTCCAAGGGCTGCATCACCCAGTCGCAGATGATGATGTCGGCCGGAAAGTGCTTCAACACCTTGAAGGCGTCGGCGCCGTCGCCCGCATCGAGCACGTTGCGCACGCCGAAGGCGTTCAGGATCGTCTTGATCAACACGCACATGTGCTTGTTGTCGTCGACGATCAGAAAGTTCAGGCGCTCGATGTTGTATTCCGCCGGCAACCCCGCACTCCCTCAACCGATCGTGCAGTCGCGATGATAAGGATCAAACTCGATAACGAAATACCGGCAAAACCAATGTTCTATTGGTTTCGACTCGCTCGGTGAAGAAGAAATCATAGCCTAGAAAACCTTAAAATAAACAAGGTTAAATCCGGCCGAAGGGAGATATTTGTCCAGGTCCGATCAACCTTCGCCGGGAGCGGCTTTCGCCCGCAGCGGCAGAACGACGGCGGCGGTGCTGTCCGAACCGGCCGGGGCGGGGTCCGAAAACTCCTCCCCCCGCACGATCCGGATCAGCTCGGCGAGCGATTTCGCGTCGAGCTTGCTCATGACGCGGGCGCGGTGGACTTCGACCGTCTTTTCGCTGATGCCGAGGCGCTTGGCGACCGATTTGTTGATCTCGCCGCGAGCGATGCGATCCAGCACCTGACGCTCGCGCGGAGTGAGGGAAGCCAAGCGCCGCTCCCGCTTGGCCCGGATTCGGCGCACGCCGAACTCCGCCAAACTCCGCTCGACCGCGCCGCGCACGACTTCCAGCACCCGGGGCACGGCGACCGGTTTTTCGAGAAAGTCGAGCGCGCCGTCCTTCATCGCCTGCACCGCGAGTTCGACATCGGCGTGCGCCGTCACCATGATCACCGGCAGAAGGGTTTCGCGTTTCTTCATTTCGCGCAAGCAATCGAGGCCGTTCATCCCCGGCATCCGCATGTCCAGCAGCACGCACCCCGGCCAGTCGGCGCGAAAGGCGGCGAGAAAGCCCTCCGCCGAATCGTGGACCTCGGCGCGCCAGCCTCCCGCCTCGACGATTCCCCCGAGAAGCCTTCGGATGACGGGGTCGTCGTCGACGATGTGAACCCTGGAGACAAGAGCCTTCGGACCCTGGTCCTCCACGCTGTTCTCGGCGGCTCTTTCCGTCGGCCCATCGACTTGTTTTTTGCGCCGCTTCATGGTCGTTCGCACCCCAACCCTTCCCCCGAGGCCAACTTCCAGATTTTTCATCTTGCCGGCCGTGTTTCCCCCCATAATATCCGCAGCGGAAAGACTGGTATAGGGTTTTCCCCTTATATCAGCGCCGCACCCCCCAAGGAGGCCCCATGCCGCAAGGAAAAGTCCTGATCGCCCAAGGCGGCGGCCCCACCGCAGTGATCAACGAATCTCTGGTGGGAGCCGCGCTGGAGGCGCGCGGGCAACCGGGCGTCGAGCGGGTCTACGGCGCGCGTCACGGCGTGCGCGGCATCGTCAACGAGTACTTCCTCGACCTCACCCGGGAAACGGGGGAGAACCTGGAGCGGGTCGCGGCTACCCCCTGCTCGGCGCTCGGCTCCACCCGCGACAAGCCGGATTTGAAATACTGCCGGGACATCTTCCGGGTGCTGAAGGCGCACGGCATCGGCACGTTTTTCTACATCGGCGGCAACGATTCCTCGGATACGCTGCGCATCCTGAGCGAAGAAGCGCGCAGGGCGCGCTCCCCGCTCCGCTGCATCCACATCCCCAAGACCATCGACAACGACCTGATGGTCAACGACCACACCCCAGGTTATCCCTCTGCGGCGCGCTTCGTCGCTTCGGCCTTCGCCGGCGCGGATCTCGACAACCGCGCCCTCACCGGCGTTTATGTCGGAGTGGTGATGGGCCGGCACGCGGGCTTTCTGACCGCGGCCTCGGCGCTGGCCCGGCGCTATCCCGGCGACGGGCCGCACTTGATCTATCTGCCCGAACGGAATTTCGCGATGAAATCCTTCCTCCGCGACGTGAAGGCGACATACGAACGGTTGGGGCGCTGCGTGATCGCGGTCTCGGAAGGCGTTCACGACCCATCGGGCACGCCGATCGCGGTCCGGCTCGCCAAGACGGTGGAGAAGGATGCCCACGGCAACGTGCAACTGTCGGGAACCGGCGCGCTCGCCGATGCGCTGACCGAGGCGATCAAGACCGGGACCGGCATCAAGCGGGTGCGCGGCGACACGTTCGGCTATCTCCAGCGCTCGTTTCTCGGCTGTGCCTCCGAGGTGGACCGGCGCGAGGCCCGCGAGGTCGGCATCAAGGCCGCCCAGTACGCCCGCTTCGCCGACCGCGACGGTTCGGTCACCCTGCACCGCGTCGGCGACTACGTCGTCGACTACCGGCTCTCGCGACTCACAGACGTCGCAGGCAAGACCAAGGTGATGGCCGACGAATTCATCGCCAAATCCGGGCACGACGTCACCGAGAAGTTCCTCGCCTACGCCCGGCCGCTGGTCGGCGCGCTGCCGGCGGTGCAGCGCTTGAGCCCCGAGAACACGGTCGAGAAGATTCTCGGCAAGAAGAAAAAGTGACTCGTTGATCGCCTTACCAGGCGAGGTGAGAATGCATCAAATGGCCAAGGATATTTCCACCTACACTAGCCCCTCAGAACTGAGAAACCTGATGGCTAATGCCAAAAGGATAGGCCGGGAGGATGTATGGACTCAGGCATTTCGTCGACTTTGTGCCTTGGAGGGAATCAACGAAAACGATCCCCTACATCGCGATTTCCATGAAATGCTCCGAGCCTATGAAGAACTTCTAACCCTGAAGAATGGTCGAACTACATCGGCAAGCCGAACCCGGCAAAAATTGAGAAATAAGGGCATTGCTCAATGCCTTGAGGATTGGGCTATCAGCTCCATGGAAACTACTGGCTTCAATCTGCTTGTTGAACGCGGTCTTGCTGACTTGACAGGTGAATCTTTGGTTTTGAAATATCCAACCCGATTCTCTGAACGTGCAATTAGTTCCGCCAAAGCTCGACTTGCCAAACATGGAGTAGCGGTGCGTTGACCCCGTCTGTCACCTGGCTGAAGCTTGAGTCCGTTCCCACTCCCCTTGGTCCTGCGCCGCGTCATGGCGCGATTCTAGCAGGGCGCCAGCAGCCGGTGTCCGTGAGACTTTGCTCTTTTTTGTCACCCCCGCGGAAGCGGGGGTCCATGAAGTAGCTGGATGCCCGCTTTCGCGGGCATGACGGTAATGAGTTGAATGCAAGAGTTGACGAATTAAACCGGCGCGGCGTCGTCGATCGTGAACTGGGCGGTGGTGGTTCCGCCCCAGGTGTCCGCCCGGATCCTTCCTGCGAGATGGAGCACGCCGCCTTGGGCGTTGAGCAGCGCCCGGCCGAGATCGCTTTCGAGACAACGGAACGCGATCGCCTTCAACGGCCGGCCCGGGCCGTCGGGGGCGATGGCGAGCCGCACGTGCGCGTCCCCGGCCGGGGCGGCGAAGCCGATCCGCGCCGCCGGCAGCGCGAAACGCGGCTCGGGATTTCCGGAGCCGAACGGGCCGACCCGGGCGAGCGATTGGGCGAGTTCCGCCGTCGCGCCGTCGGGCCGGAGCGTCCCGTCGAAGGAGAGCGTCGGCACGATCGCGGCTTCGCGCACCCTGGCCGCGATCCGTTCCTCGAGGAAGGCGCGCGCGGCGGCGAGCCTGTCGCGCGCGACCGTGAACCCGGCGGCCATGGCGTGCCCGCCGCCTTTCCGCAACAACCCGACCTGGCGTGCCGCGATCACGCACGAGCCGAGATCGACGCCCGCGACCGAACGGCCCGAGCCCACCCCCGCCTCGCCCGTCAGCGCCACCACGCACGCTGGCACGTTGTAGCGTTCCTTGAGCCGCGCGGCGACGATGCCGACGACGCCCGGATGCCAGCCCTCGCCGGCGGCGAAAGCGAGCGCGTGAACGCCGCCTTCGGCTTCGATCCTGGCGACCGCGTCCTCTAGTACTCGCGCTTCAATCGCCTGGCGCTCGCGGTTGAGCGCATCCAGTTTGCGCGCCAACTCGGCCGCCTCGGCGGAATCGTCGGTCGAGAGAATCCGCGCGCCCAAATCCGGAGCACCAATGCGCCCGCCCGCGTTGACCCGGGGGCCGAGAACGAATCCGGCGTGATACGCCTCCGGCGGCGCGGCCAAGCCGGCGACGTCGGCAAGCGCGGCAAGCCCGGCGTTGGCCCGTCCCGCCATCACCTTGAGCCCTTGCGCCACCAATGCGCGGTTGAGACCGACCAGCGGCACCACGTCGCACACGGTCCCGAGCGCGACCAGATCGAGCCATTGCATCAGATCGGGTTCTGGCCGCGTGCGGAACCAGCCGGCGGCGCGCAGCGTCCGGTTGAGGCCGACCAGCATCAGGAACGCGACCCCGACGGCGGCGAGCCGTCCTTGGCCGCTCGCGTCGTCGAGCCGGTTCGGATTGACCACCGCGAAGGCCGGCGGCAAATCCGATTCCGTCTCATGGTGATCGGCGACGATCACGTC
>MIAC01000095.1:11470-11851 GCA_001830475.1 Rhodospirillales bacterium RIFCSPLOWO2_12_FULL_67_15 | reverse complement strand
AGCCGCGGCCCTTAGGCCGCATAACGGTATGAGTGATGAGTATTCTCGCGCTAAACCGCAAAGCAGACATGGTCACCCTCCAGATGAGTACCATCCACCTTGCCGGCTACCCCGTCGCCGCATTAACACCCCTCATGATGGGGGCCAGAGGCACGTGCGCGTTTGCCGGTCGGCCCTAAATACGCCGATCACGATCAAATTCAAGAAAAATTTTCATTCCACCGTCATTTTTCTCCAACCAACGTGCGCGAACGACACGCGTCGAGGATCGCGACGCGGCGGGAAGCTCGAATGAGAGCGGCGAGGAAGGATCAGATCAGGCCGGCGAGCGGCGAGGTGGGGTCGGCATAGAGCTTCTTCGCCATACGGCCCGCGAGATAG
>MIAC01000095.1:7526-11416 GCA_001830475.1 Rhodospirillales bacterium RIFCSPLOWO2_12_FULL_67_15 | reverse complement strand
TCCTTGGCCTCAGCGATGGCGCTATTCATTAACACGCCGTCGCAGCCGAGCTCCATTGCCACGGTGGCGTCGGAGGCGGTGCCGACACCGGCGTCGACCAGGACCGGGACCTTGGCCTGCTCGACGATGAGGCGGATGTTAACCTTGTTCTGGATGCCGAGCCCGGAGCCGATCGGCGCGCCCAAGGGCATGATCGCGCACGCGCCGGCCTCCTCGAGGCGCTTGGCCATGATCGGATCGTCGTTGCAATAGACCATCACCTGGAACCCCTCGCGGACCAGGACCTGGGTCGCCTCCAGGGTCTCGATCACGCGCGGATACAGCGTCTTGGGATCGCCCAGGATCTCGAGCTTCACGAGCTCCCAGCCGCCCGCTTCGCGGGCAAGGCGCAAGGTGCGCAACGCGTCCTCGGCGGTGAAGCAGCCGGCGGTGTTGGGCAGATAGGTGTATTTCCGGGGGTCGATGAAGTCGGTCAGCATCGGCTTCCCCGGATCGTCCAGGTTGACCCGGCGCAGGGCGACCGTGACGATCTCGGCCCCGGACGCCTCGAGTGCGAGCCGGTTGGTCTCGTAGTCCTTGTACTTGCCGGTGCCGACGATGAGGCGCGAGCGGAAGCGCCGCCCGGCGACCTCCCAGGTGTCTTCCTCTTGCCCCACTTCGGCCTTGGCCGCGTCGTCCGGAAGGCCGCCGCCGATGAAGTGGACGATCTCGATCCGATCGCCCGGCGCAAGCGCGGTCGCGCCGTAGCGGGATTTCGGCACCACCTCGCGGTTGCGCTCGACCGCCACCTTGCGCCCATCCATCCCCATCCGCGCCAGCAACTGCTCGACGGTGAGGGGAGGATCGAACGCGCGCGGTTCGCCGTTGACGGTGAGTTGCATGGCTGTTTTGTCTGTCCCGACCACATTAATAAGTATGGGCCCCGCGCCCGAGCCGTGCAACGGGGGCGGAAATCGGGTTGGCCTCAACCCACGGCCGCCGGATCGGGCGCGTCTTAGTCGATCAGCTTGCCACTGGCGTCGTAGAAGGGATGGCGGCCGCCGTACGCGCCGATGAAGGTGAGGTGGCTGATCAGCCCCGCGCCCTCGCGCCAATAATGCACCTCGCAGGTCGGCGGCTCGAGCACGAAGTCGTGTGCCGCGTCGGCGTTGAGATCGAAAGCGCAGGAATGCGATGGGCTCGGCGCAATCGACGCCGTCACCCCGTACCAGTTGATCTGGATCGCCCGGTGAACGTGGCCGCAGAGGATGCGGATGACCTGCCGGTGCCGTTTGACCAGCGCCCCCAGCGCCTCGCCATTGCGGCAATTCTGCCAGTCCATGTTCGCGAGCCCGGTGAGGAAGGGCGGATGGTGCATGAACAGCACCGTCGGCCGCTCCGGCGCCGCGTCCAGCCGCTCCTCCAGCCAGGCGAGGCGTCGGGCGCAGAGCAGGCCTCCGGGCTCGCCGGGAACCGTGGTGTCGAGCCCGATCAGCCGCACCGGGTAGTCCTCGAGGACGTAGTGGAGGAATTCGCCGTCGCGCGGGAGATAGGCGTGGTCGGCGAAGGCCTCGCGCATCGCCCCCCGCTCGTCGTGGTTGCCGGGAATGGCGTAAACCGGCATCGCGAGCGGCGCGAGGATTCGGCGCAAGGCATGGTATTCCTCGGGCCGTCCGAAATCGACCAAGTCTCCGGTCAGGAGGACGATATCCGGTCGCGGGCTCATGGCGTTGAGATGGGCGACGCAGGCTTCGAGCTTGGCCGCCGAATCGACGGTGCGATAGGCGAGCTTGCCTCCCGCCCGGACGTGGGTGTCGGTCACCTGTGCGATCAGCATCGCAGCACCTCCTGGTTCCTCGCCGCGGCCGGATCGTCAGTCGCGCAAGGTCAACAAGGCCTCGGGGTCGATCTTGAGGCCGATCTCCTCGCCGACGCGGAATTCGCGGTGCTCGGTCGTCTCCACTGTCACCGGCGCATCGCCGATGCCGCTGACTTGAAGCCGGGTCCGGTCGCCGAGGAAAAATTGCCGCGCCACCACCCCGCGGAATTGCGCATCCCCGGGTCCCGCGATCCGCGCGTCGCCTGGCCGGAACAGGACCTCGATCACGCCGGCTCCGCCCCGGGTCCACGGCACTCGGCCGCCCTGGAGTTCGAGAAATCCGTCGCGCGCCGTCCCGTGCACCCGGTTCATGGTGCCGATGAAGTCGGCGATGAAGGCGCTGGCCGGCTTGAAGTAGATCTCGCGCGGCGTGCCGACCTGCACGATCGCGCCCTTGTTCATCACCGCGACCCGGTCGCCGATCGCCATCGCCTCGGCCTGGTCGTGGGTGACGTAGGCGGCGGTGACGCCGAGCGAATGGAGCAGCACGTCGATCTCGATCCGGAGCCGTTCGCGGAGCAGCGCGTCGAGGGCGGTGAGCGGCTCGTCGAGCAGCAGCACCCTGGGCTGGACGGCGATCGCGCGGGCGAGCGCGACGCGCTGGCGCTGGCCGCCCGAGAGCTGGGTAGTGCGGCGGTCGCGGAGCTCGCCGATTTGCATCATCTCCAGCATCTCCCCGACCCGCTTCGCCCGTTGCGCCGGCGCGACCTTGTGAACCTCGAGGCCGTAGGCGATGTTCTCCTCGACGTTCATGTTGGGGAATAGGGCGTAGGACTGGAACACCATTCCGACGTTGCGCTTCTCGATGGGGAGTTCGGTCACGTCCTCGTCGTCGAACAGCACCCGGCCGCCCGGATCGGGCGCCTCGAGCCCGGCGATCACCCTCAGGAGCGTCGTCTTGCCGCAACCCGACGGGCCGAGGAAGACAATGGTCTCGCCGTCGCCGATCTCGAGGGTGGTGCGTTCCATCGCCCGGGTCCCGTTGGGGAAGGTCTTGGCGCACTCGACCAGGCGGATCGCCGTGCCGTGGGGGGCCGCCGCCGTCATGGCGCCGCCTGCCCGCCCGCCGGCGCCAGCGCCCGGCCGACTTCTTCCTGGATGCGGGCGCGGCGCGGCCCGCCGGGCGTGCCGAACCGCTGCAACGCGATCAGCAGCGGAATGATCATGACGAAGAAAACCAGCGTGTAGGCGCTGCCGATCTCGAGCCGCATCGAGGCGTAGCTGTCGGCGAGCCCGACCGGAAGCGTCATGGTCGTCGGCGTGTGCAGCATCCAGGTCAGGTTGAATTCTCCGATCGAGAGAGTCACCACCGTGAGCGAGCCGGCGATGATGCCGGAGCGGATGTTGGGAACGATGATCTGGAAGAAACGATGCCAGAACCCGGCGCCGAGGCTCGCCGCGCCCTCTTCGAGGGTGCGGAAGTCGATCGAGGACAACACCGCCAGCACCGAGCGGACCATGAAGGGGAGCGTGTAGAGGACATGCCCGACCAGGATGAACAGCCAACTGGTGCGGAATTCGCGCATGCCGCCGTAGGTGATGATCAGCGCGAGCGCGATGGCGAGGCCCGGAATCGCGACCGGCATGACCAGGAACTCCTCGATCAACCGGGTGAACCGGCCGGGGCGCTTGGCGAGCGCGTAGGCGGTCGGCACCCCGACCACCAAGGTCACCGCCAGGCACGAGATCGCGATCAGCATGCTGCGGAAGATGGTTTGGGAATAGAGACTCCAGACCTCGCCGATCCAGCGCACCGTGAAGCCGCTCTTGACGCCGATGAAGAAATTGACGGTGACGCCCGCGACCATCGACATGACGACGGGGACGATGAGAAACAGGCAGACCAGCAGCGTGAAGCCGAGCTGGAGATAGAAATTGCGGGTCCGGGGCATCGTGCGCTAGCCCGCCGCCGCCGCCGTCGCCCCGGCGACCGCGCGCGAGGCCGCCAGCGTCACCCAGGTGATGGCGCCGAGCACGATGCTGAGTGTCGCCGCGATGGTGATGTTCGCGAGCAGCGTGAACTCGGTGTAGA
>MIAC01000095.1:508-7482 GCA_001830475.1 Rhodospirillales bacterium RIFCSPLOWO2_12_FULL_67_15 | reverse complement strand
GTGCCGAAGGCCCCCATCGCGGTGGCGAAGCAGATCGCGCCCGAGGCGATCAGCGCCGGCGTCAGCGCCGGGAGGATCACGTCGCGCACCACCCGGAGCGGCCGCGCGCCGAGCGAGCGCGCCGCCTCCTCGAGCGCCGGGTCGAGCTTTTCGGCCGCGGCCATGATCGTCAGGATCACCCGCGGGATCGAGAAGTAGATGTAGCCGGCGAACAGCCCGGCCATCGAATAGGCGAAAACCAGCCGCGCGCCGGTGAAAAGCTCGGTCACGTCGCCGATCAGCCCGGTGCGCCCGGCAAGCATGATCACCAGGAAGCCGACCACCACGCCCGGGAAGGCGAGCGGCAAGGTCAGGAGCGAGATCAAGAGGTCGCGTCCGGGAAACCGGTTGCGCTCGAGGAAGACGCCGGTGATGCCCGAGATCACCAGGGTCGTCGCCGTCACCGCGACCGAAAGCGCGACGGTCGAGACCAGGGCCTCGAAGTAGCGCGGCGTGGTCAGCACCGCCGCATAGGCGGCAAGGCCGGCCGGCCCGGTGGCGCCGACGACGGCGAGCCGCGCCATCGGCAGGAGGAAGAACGCCCCGCCGACGATCAGCGCCGGAAGCACCATCACCAGGAGATAGCGGTTCTCGCGGCTCCGCATCGACCCTTGTTGCCGGTCCTGCTCCCTCGCGGGGGCGGTCGCCCCCGGCGCGCCGAGGGGCGGGGCCGGCGGCCCCGCCCCCGCACTATAGCAAAACCGGCGCTACCGCACTTCCTTGAGATAGCGGTCGCGGAAGGCGTTCTGCGCCTCCTCCATCTTGGCGTAATCGATTGGCTTGGCGCGCTGGTATTCCGCGGCCGGCGGAAACTTGGCCGCGATCTCGGCGGTCATCGCCGCCGGGCGGATCGGCCGGAGGAAGGCGTTGGCCCAGATCGCCTGTCCCGCGTCGGTGAGCAAGTAGTCGAGCACCTTCTTCGCCGGCGCCGGGTGCGGGCCGTTCTTGACCAGGCTCATGACGTAGGGAACGACGATCGTGCCCTCGGCGGGGATGACGAAGGCACAATTGCACTTGTCCTTGTACTTGGCGCGGAGCGTGTTGAAGTCGTAGTCGAACATGATCGGAATCTCGCCCGACAGCACCCGCGCATAAGACGTCTGCTTCGGCACGATCGGATCGTTCTTCTTCAGCTCCTTGAAGAAGTTGATGCCCGGCGTCAGGTTGTCGAAGCTGCCGCCCAAGGCCAGGTTCGCCGCCGTCGCGCCGGCGTAGCCGACGAAGGCGCTGGTCGGGTCGAGATAGCCGACCATGCCCCGGTACTCCGGCTTCAAGAGGTCTTTCCACGCCTTCGGCACCGGCTTTCCGCGCAGCGCGTCGACGTTCACGAAGAAGCCGATGGTGCCGTAGTGGATGGTGAACCAATGGCCTTCGGGGTCCTTGAGGCCGGCCGGAATTTCGTCGAAGTACTTCACCTTGTAGGGGGCGACGACCCCGGCCTCCTTCGCCTTGATCCCGAACGACACGCCGAAGTAGGCGATGTCGGCAACCGGATTCGCTTTGTCGGCAATCAGGGTCGAAAGGGTCTGTCCCGAGTTCTTGTTGTCGTGGGGGACATCGAGGTTGAGGTCCTTCTTGATCGACTTCAGCATCGACGCCCAGTCGGCCCATTCGGGCGGGCAGTTGTAGCAGATCACGTCCGCGGCCGCGGCCGGCCTGGCGGCGCCGGCGGCGAGCGCAGCGGCCGCGACCAAGCCGGTGAGCAGGTTTTTGAGCTTCATCGGAATGTCTCCTGTGATTGGGGTCGCCCGGACGCGGGCCGCTTCGGAATGGGGTCAAAACATCCCGACCACATTAACAAGTATGAGCCCCGCGCCCGAGCCATGCAACGGGGGCGGAAATCGGGTTGTTCCCGGTTGCGGCGCGCGTGGTATAACGCGGCTTCCACCGGTCCGAAAAAGGTCGTCATGGCGGCGCGCATTCTGGTCCTCAACGGCCCCAACCTGAACCTGCTCGGCAGCCGCGAGCCCCGGATCTACGGCCGCGAGACGCTCGCCGAGATCGAGGCCGCGTGCCGCCGCCGGGCCAAGGCGCACGCCGCGACCGTCGAATTCCGCCAGAGCAACACCGAGGGCGAGCTGGTCGACTGGGTTCAGCAGGCCAAGGAAAAGTTCGACGCCCTGATCGTGAACGCCGGCGCCTACACCCACACCTCGGTCGCGCTGCTCGACGCCCTGCTCGCCTGCGGCCTGCCGGCGATCGAGGTCCATCTCTCCAACATTCACCGGCGCGAGGCGTTCCGCGAGACCTCCTACGTCTCCAAGGCCGCCGCCGGCATCGTCATGGGCCTCGGCGCCAAGGGCTACGAGCTCGCCGTGGAGGCCGCGGTGCATCTCGTCGAGCGGAAAAAGAAGAAAAAAACCGCGCGGAGAAAATGATGGCCGAGCCCAAAGGCGACGACAAGGCCGAGGACGCGAAGGCCCAGGATGTCGGCATCGACGCCGAACGAGTGCGGCAGCTTTCCCGCCTGCTCGCCGAAACCGGCCTCGACGAAATCGAGTACGCGGGCGCGGACTGGCGGGTGCGGGTCGTCCTCCGCGGCGCCGGCCCGCCTGCCGCTGCGGCCGACGCCGCCGCGGCGCCGGCCCGCCTGCCGCTGCGGCCGACGCGGCGGCGGCGCCGGGCGAACCCGCCGCCGCCAAGGCGGCCGAGACCCTCGCCGATCTTCCCGGCGTGGTGAAGTCGCCGATGGTCGGCGTGGTCTTCACTTCGCCCGATCCCGCGACGCCGCCGTTCGTCCGCGTCGGCGACCAGATTAGCGAAGGCCAGACGCTGCTCCTGATCGAGGCGATGAAGGTCTTCAACCCGATCAAGGCCCCGCGCGCGGGCAAGCTCGCCCGCATTTTCGTCGCCAGCGGCACGCCGGTCGAGTACGGCGAACCGCTGGTGCTGATCGAATAGAGCATGTCGCGGTTAGTCGCATTCATCTCGTCATTCCCGCGAAAGCGGGAATCCAGCTTTTCAAAAGCGTGGACCCCCGCTTGCGCGGGGGTGACGATTTCGGCTGAACGAAACATATTCTAGATGTTCGACAAGGTCCTGATCGCCAACCGGGGCGAAATCGCGGTGCGCATCTTGCGCGCCTGCCGCGAAATGGGGATTCGCACCGTCGCCGTTCACTCCACCGCCGACGCCGACGCGATGCACGTGCGCCTCGCCGACGAATCGATTTGCATCGGCCCGCCGCCCGCGCGCGAGAGCTATCTCAACAAGATCGCGATCCTTTCGGCCGCGACCATCAGCGGCGCCGACGCCATCCATCCCGGCTACGGCTTTCTCGCCGAAAACGCCGATTTCGCCGCCATGACCGAGGAGCACGGCTTCACCTTCATCGGCCCCGCGCCCGAGCACATCCGCTTGATGGGCGACAAGATCGCCGCCAAGCGCGCCGCGCGCTCCATCGGCCTGCCGGTGGTGCCCGGCACCGAGGGTGCGGTCGGTGGCGAGGCCGAGGCCCTCCGCGCCGCCGACGACATCGGCTATCCGGTTCTGGTCAAGGCGGTCGCCGGCGGCGGCGGGCGGGGCATGAAGCCGGCCCGGGACCGGAGCGAGCTTCCCGCCGCCCTCAAGCTCGCCCGCGCCGAGGCCGAGGCCGCCTTCGGCAGCGCCGAGGTCTATCTCGAAAAATACCTGCGCCGGCCGCGCCACATCGAGGTCCAGATCCTCGCCGACCTGCACGGCAACGTCGTTCATCTCGGCGAGCGCGACTGCTCGCTCCAGCGCCGCCATCAGAAGCTGATCGAGGAGGCGCTCGCGCCGGGCCTCAACGCCGATCAGCGCCAGGCCATCGGCGCGAGTAGCGCCGCCGCGCTGCGCGCGCTCGGCTACCGCAGCGTCGGCACCGTCGAGTATCTCTACGAGGACGGGAAGTTCTATTTCATCGAGATGAACACCCGGCTCCAGGTCGAGCATCCGGTGACCGAAATGGTCTGCGGCCTCGATCTGGTGCGCGAGATGGTCCGCGCCGCCGCCGGCCGGCCGCTCGGCTTCACCCAGGACGAAATCCGTTTTTCCGGCCACGCCATCGAGTGCCGCATCAACGCGGAAAATCCCGACACCCTGGTCCCCTCGCCGGGCCGGGTCGCCGACTATCACGCGCCCGGCGGCCTCGGGGTGCGGGTGGATTCGGCGCTCTACTCGGGCTATACTGTGCCGCCTTATTACGACAGCATGATCGCCAAGCTGATCGTCCACGGGGCCAACCGCAACGAATGCTTGATGCGCATGCGCCGGGCGCTGGAGGAGTATGTGATCGACGGGCTGGAGACGACCATTCCGCTGCACCGGCGCGTGATCGCCGATTCGGCGTTCGTCGACGGCGAGTACGACATCCGCTGGCTGGAGGATTTCGCCGCCCGCCCGCGTTAAGGGTTCGATACAGAAAGTTACGATGATCGAAAGAGCCATCCTGGTGACCGAAAAACTGACCCCGGAACTCCTGCTCAAGGCCTATGCCGCCGGCATCTTTCCCATGGCCCAGAGCCGGGACGACCGGCACGTCTTCTGGGTCGACCCGAAAGTACGCGGCATCCTGCCGCTGGACCGCTTCCACGTCCCGCGCAGCCTGATGAAAGTGGTGCGCAAGAGCCCGTTCGAGATCCGCGTCAATACCGCCTTCGAGCAGGTGATCGCCGGATGCGCCGAAGCGTGGAAGAACCGCCGCGACACCTGGATCAATTCCGAGATCGTCAAGGCCTACACCCAGCTTCACCACATGGGTTTCGTCCACTCGATCGAGGTCTGGCTGAACGGCAAGCTGGTGGGCGGGCTTTACGGCGTCGCGCTCGGCGGGGCCTTCTTCGGCGAAAGCATGTTCTCGCGCGCGACCGACGCGAGCAAGGTCGCGCTGGTCTTTTTGGTCGAGCGGCTCAAGGCGGGCGGGTTCAAGCTGCTCGATACCCAGTTCGTGACCGATCACCTGCGCCGCTTCGGCGTGATCGAAATTCCCGGCCGCCAGTACCTGGAGATGCTCGAGGACGCGCTCCGGTCGAAGGCGCGCTTCTACCTCGACCGCGCGGGAGGCGAAGTCGCCGCCGGCATCGAGGCCTTGTTCCGGCAGTCCAAGACCCAGACGTCGTAAACCGGGTGCTCGAGCGCCGACAGCGCCGGGCTCGAGGCGAACATCCAGCCGCGGAACACGCCGGCCGGGGGCTCGCCGCGGCGCACCTCCCAGATGTCGAGAAAGGCGGCGCTTTCCGGCGTCTCCTCGGGCGGGCGCTTGTCGCAGACCCGGGCGATGATCTCGAGGGTGCCGAAGCGGACCACGTCGCCGACCGGCGCCTCGATGGTCGAGATCCGCGCGGTCACCTTGTCGAGGCCCTGCAACACCGCGAGTTCGTAAGTAGCGGCACGCGCCCCGCTCGCGGCGACGAGGATGAACGCGCAGGCCGCCGCGGCAAGGCCGGCGCGAAAGCCCCGACTCGCGTTTGCCCCCCATTTCGTCACCCCCGCCCAAGCGGGGGTCCAGTTCGTATGAATGTTTTCAGATGGATGCCCGCTTTCGCGGGCATGACGACAAAAAGCGCGGCGCGCGGCAAAACATAGCCCGTCCACCGTCATGCCCGCTCCTCGGGCGCGTTCCCGGCCTCGGGCAGATCGAACCAGAACGTGGAGCCTTGCCCCGGCTCGCTCGTGAACCCGATCGACCCCCCCATGCGCTCGACCAACTGGCGGGCGAGCGCGAGCCCGATGCCGCTGCCTTCGATTTGCCCGGCCTCGCGGCCGAGGCGCCGGAACGGCTGAAAAACTTCCCCGTGCCGCTTCGGCGGAATTCCCAGCCCTGTGTCGGCGACGGTAAAGCGGACCCTGCCGTCGCCGTCGCGGGCGCAACTCAACGTCACTTGCCCGCCGGGGCGATTGTATTTCACCGCGTTGGAAAGAAGGTTGAGCAAGACCTGGCGCGCCCGCACCGGATCGCCCAGGAACCGAATATCGGGCCCGAGGGCGCCGGTTTGGTCGATGATTTCCACTCCGCGCTGTTTCGCCTCCTCCCGGACCATGTCCAAGCATTCCTGCGCCGTCTTGGACGGCGATAGCGCCAGAACGCGCATCTCGATTTCCCGGGTCTCGATCATGGCAAGATCGAGAATATGAGTGACGAGATCGAGCAGGTGCTGGCCGCTCTTGAGAACGATGGCGAGGTACTCGCGATTTTTCGCCTCCGTTATCTTCCCCGCGCCGATTTCGAGCATCTGGGCGAAGCCGAGGATGGCATTCAAGGGCGTGCGCAATTCGTGGCTCATGGAGGCGAGGAACCTGGTTTTGGCCGCGCTCGCGGCTTCGGCCGCGATGCGGGCGCGCTCGATCTCCCGCATGGCCGTTACCCGGTCGGTGATTTCGGTCAAAACCAAGAGGGTGCCGCCGTCGCGGGTGCGGTGGTGGCGCGCGACGAGCCAGTGGACGCCCTCGGAATCGCGGACGTGGAGCTCGGTCGTTTCCAGCGCGCGAAATTTCCGCAGGCGCGTGGCCACGAAGTCCTCGTCCTCGCCGACGTAACTCTGCTGCGCCGCGAGGACCCTGACGATCTCCGGAAACGTGATTCCCAGCTTGAGGATACCGCGCAGCGTGGGAAAGTTTCGGGTGTAATTCGCGTTCCACAACACCAGCCGCTCGTCCTTGTCGTAGAGCGCGACGCCGTCGATCATGCTGTCGAGCGCGGTGCGCAGGATCTGCCGGGCGGACGCAAGTTCCTGCTCCACCCGTTTGCGTTCGGTGATGTCGGAGCGGACCAGGAAGATTCCGCCGTCGCGGGTGCGGTAGTGATGCACGTAATACCAGCGCTCGCTCCCGTCGGGATCGTGGAGGCACATCTCGACCGGCTCCAAGGCGCGGAACCGGCGCAGACGCGTCTCCACCCAATCCTTGTCCACGCCGACGTAGCCGTCCCGAACCGTCAAATTCGCGACGAGTTCGGTGAATGTGATTCCCGGCCTGAG
>MIAC01000095.1:0-147 GCA_001830475.1 Rhodospirillales bacterium RIFCSPLOWO2_12_FULL_67_15 | reverse complement strand
GTATACGATAATCCCGGCTTGAGAATACCGGGCGGCAATTTTTGCTTGTGGATATAGCCTTCGTTCCACAGCACCAGCCTTTCGTCCTTGTCGAACAACGCAACGCCGCCGGTCATGCTGTCGAGCGCGGTTTGCAGAAAGATCGGA
>MIAC01000094.1 GCA_001830475.1 Rhodospirillales bacterium RIFCSPLOWO2_12_FULL_67_15 | reverse complement strand
CAGCACGTAATGGAAGTGCGCCACCACGTAATAGGTGTCATGGAACGACATGTCGGGGCCGGCGTTGGCAAGCACGATGCCGGTCACGCCGCCGACCACGAACAGAAAGATGAACCCGCACGCCCACAGCATCGGCGTGTCGAAGCGGATCGAGCCGCCCCACATGGTCGCGATCCAGCTGAAGATCTTGATGCCGGTCGGCACCGCGATCACCATGGTCGCGGCCACGAAGTAGGCGCGCGTGTTGACGTCGAGGCCGACCGCATACATGTGGTGCGCCCAGACGATGAAGCCGATCGCGCCGATCGCCGCCATGGCGTAGGCCATGCCGAGATAGCCGAATACCGGCTTTTTCGAGAAGGTGGAGACGACCTGGCTGACGATGCCGAAGGCGGGAATGATCATGATGTAGACTTCGGGGTGGCCGAAGAACCAGAACAGGTGCTGCCACAGGATCGGATCGCCGCCGCCGGCGGGCTTGAAGAAGGCGGGGCCGAAGTTGCGGTCGGCGAGCAGCATTGTCAGCCCGCCCGCCAGCACCGGCATCGCCAATACCAGGAGGAACGCCGTCACCAGGGTCGCCCAGACGAAAAGCGGCATCCGGTGCATGGTCATGCCCGGCGCGCGCATGTTGAGAATGGTGACGATGAAATTGATCGCGCCCAGGATCGAGCCCGCGCCGGCGACGTGGAGGCTGAGAATCGCCAGGTCCACCGCCGGTCCGGGATGGTATTCGTTGCTCGCGAGCGGCGGATAGATTGTCCAGCCGGTGCCCGGCCCGCCGGCGGTGAGGCCGGCGGTGACGAGCAGCACAAGTCCGCCCGCGGTCAGCCAGAAGCTGATGTTGTTCATGCGCGGGAACGCCATGTCCGGCGCGCCGATCATCATCGGCACGATCCAGTTGCCGAAGCCGCCGATCAGCGCCGGCATGACGAAGAAGAACACCATTATCAGGCCGTGCGCGGAAACCAGCACGTTGTAAAAATGGGTGTCGGCCAGGTATTGGATTCCCGGCTGGGCGAGCTCGAGCCGGATCAGCCACGACATCGCGCCGCCCACGAGCCCGCCGATGGAGGCGAGCACCAGGTACATGGTGCCGATGTCCTTGTGGTTGGTGGAATAGAGCCACCGCTTCCACCCCGACGGGTGGTGATCGTGGCCGTGAACGTCGCTTGCTGCGTAGGCCATGGCGGAAATCCTCTCGATGATTCGGCTCAGGCGTCAGGTCCGATGCGGGTGCGGTTTCAACGGGCCGCGGCGAACTGCGCGGGCTGGAGCGCGGGGCTCGCGGCGAACTTCTTCTTCGCCTCCTCGGTCCACTGCGCGAAGGCTTGCTTGGAGACCGCGCGCACCTGGATCGGCATGAAGCCGTGGTTGATGCCGCACAACTCCGAGCACTGGCCGTAATAAGTGCCTTCCTTGGTGATCTTCACCCAGGTCTCGTTGGTGCGGCCGGGGACGGTGTCGATCTTGAGGCCGAAAGCCGGGACGGCGAAGTTGTGGATCACGTCCTCGGACGTCACCAGCAGGCGGACATTGGTGTCGACCGGCAGCACCACTTCGTTGTCCACGGCGAGCAGGCGGGGCTGGCCCGCCTTGAGATCCTCGGCCTGGATCATGTTGCTGGTGAAGTTGATGTTGCCGTGGTCGGGATATTGATAGGACCAGTACCATTGGTGCGAGATGACCTTGAGGGTCATCTCCGGCTTGTCGGTTCTGTCCATGAAGTAAAGCAGGCGGAAAGAGGGAACCGCGATCACCACCAAGATCAGGATCGGGATCGCCGTCCACAGCACCTCGAGCGTGGTGTTGTGGGCGGTCTTGGACGGCGTGGGGTTGGACTTCTCGTTGAACTTGATGGCGCAATAACACAGCAGCGCCAGCACGAACAAGGTGATCGAGACGATGATCCAGAAGAGTAAGTTGTGAAACGACTGGATTTGTTCCATCACCGGCGACGCCGCCGGCTGGAACGACATCTGCCACGGGCGCGGCTGGGCGGCCAGCGCCGAGCCCGCGCCGGCGAGCGGCAACGCCGCCGCTCCGGCGCTCAACCAAGCAAAACGTTTGAACATGACCCCATCCGAAATCTGGAAAAATAGACCCTGTTTTTCCCGCACGACGAGCCCGGCCCGCTTGAGCATCCCGGCCGGGGCATGCGAGGCTTGTTTCGAACCTTTACCAGGATGCTTGCTATCATGCCCGGCAACTCATTGAAAAGGGCTTTCCCCTTGCATTTAGAGTAAGTTTAAACTGCACCGCGGGGACGATCCATCCCCCTCACCGGAGGGCGGTCAAGCCGCTTGATTTCCGCGGTTCCGCTTTTGAAGATGCCGCCGCGCAGCCGACGTTCCACGCCCAAGATCATCGAGAGAACAGGCACATGAAAAAGTGGGTTTGGGCCGCCGCGCTCCTCGCGTTCGCTCTGTTCATGTATCTTTCCATCATCTGGAAAATGTCCTGATGCGGCGAGCCCGCCCGAGCGCGCCGGACCAGAACAACGTCTTTTGTGTTTTCTCCCGCGCCGGTACCGCCATGGATGTCCAGGACCTTCCCCACGCGATCGCGGCTCTCAACGCGCTTTCGGCCGGATTCCTGGCCGCCGGCTATGCGTTCATTCGTCGCGGCGATCGCACGCGCCATCGCCTGATGATGCTTTCGGCGCTGTCCGTCTCGACGGTTTTCCTCGTCGTCTACGTGATCTACAAGCTCAATTCCGGATTCGCGCGATTCGGCGGCGAGGGTTTCGTCCGTCCGCTCTATTTCACCATTCTCGCCTTGCACGTCTTGGGCGCCATCGCCATCGTTCCCCTCGTGCCGCTCACGGTCTGGCGGGCGCTTCGCGGGACCTTCGCGGCGCATCGCCGCCTCGCCCGCGTCACCTGGCCGGTCTGGATGTACGTCGGCATCTCGGGCGTCGTGGTCTACGTCATGGCCGTACACCTGTTCCCCTATCATGGCTGAAGTTCCGGACCGGACCTTGTTGCGCGCATGGATGGCGCTCGGCGTGCTCGCGCTCGCGCTCGCCGGCGTCATGGCCGTGCTTCTCGCGCTTTCGCGCATCCCCGGAAGCCAGACCCTTTTCCCCTGGCCGGTGGCGTTTTTCGAGCGCGGCTTGGTCGCGCACGTGGTTTTTTCCTTCGTCGTCTGGTTCCTCGCCGCTTTCGGTTTGCTGCTCGTCCTCGCCCTCCCCTCTTCGCCAAACGCGGCGCTCGACCGGATCGCTCTTGGCGGCGTTTCAATTTCCTCCGTTCTCCTGCTGATTCCTTCATTTTCAAATCGTGGCGAGCCGACCCTCAACAACTACATCCCGGCCATCGCCGATCCGCCGTTTTACGCCGGACTCGCTCTGCTCGCCGGCGCACTGCTGTTACCGGTCGTGCGTTTTCTCGCCGCCAGCGCAAGACGGCGAATTCCGGATACCCCTTTCGCGCTCATGCTCGCCGCCGGCGGAGCGATTTATCTCCTCGCGCTCGCGGCCTTCGCCCGGTCCGCGGCCGCGCTTTGGCCCTTTGCGCCGTCCTACGATTTCAACGAGGCCCTGTTCTGGGGCGGGGGGCATATTCTCCAGTTTCTCAATGTCGCGATCCTGATCGCGGCCTGGATCGCGCTCGCGGAGAAGATTCTCGGCGTCATGCCGAGAGGCATGCATTCGCATGACGAGGTGCTCGATAAGACGGCCCTTCGCCTTGCCGCCCTTTTGCTTTTCTTGGGCGCGCTCGGCGGCTTCGCCATCGATCTCCGGCTCGATGTCCAGGCCTCGGCGCGATGGGAAGCCTTCGCTCTTCTGCAATACGCGCTCGCACCCGCACCCCTGCTCGCGGCCGGCGTTCTCGCCCGCGGCCTGCTACCGGCCGCGCGTGCGCGGCCGGAGTTGCGCCGGGAACCGGCGTTCCTCGCGCTCGCGCTTTCGGTCGCGGTCTTCGCCATCGGCGGAATCCTCGGCCTGTTCGTGGACGGCGCCGACACGCGCACGCCCGCGCACTATCACGGCGTCATCGGCGGAATCAACCTGGCGCTGATGGGGGTTTTCTTAGGCGTCGCGCTGCCCGCGGCCGGACGGGCGCCGCGCGCGCGCCGGCTCCTCGTCCTCCAAATCTGGCTCTACGGCGCCGGCCAGGCGATCGCCAGCCTGGGCCTCTTTTGGGCCGGGGGCTACGGCGCCCCGCGCAAGGCCGCCGGGGAGGCGCAAGGGCTCGTCGAGCTGGGGGCGAAACTCGGGCTTTATCTCAACGGCTTCGGCGCCTTGATCGCGGTCATGGGCGGCGTTTTGTTCATCGTTACAGTGGCGGCGGCGCTTTTGCGCCGCGGGCGGAACGTGTAAAATGGCCATCCCCGCAACCTTCGAGGATCGACCTTCGCCGATGTCCGTGACCCGGGCTTCCGATATTCATGCTTCCGACGCGGATTCTGTTTTTTGCCCGCCGACCGGCGGGACCGCGCCGCCCGGAACGAAAGCCGCCGAGGATCGCCATCGTTTTCGGGTTGCGGATTACGCCGTCATCCTCAAGCCCCGAGTGATGTCGCTCGTCGTTTTCACGGCCTGCGTCGGCCTGGCGCTCGCGCCCGGCACGATCGCGCCCGTGACCGCCGTGATCGCCGTCGCCTGCATCGCCGCCGGCGCGGGCGCCTCGGGCGCCATCAACATGTGGTACGACGAGGACATCGACCGGATCATGCGCCGGACCATGAACCGCCCGATCCCGGCGGGACGCATGCGGCCGGTCGCGGCGCTGGCGACGGGGATCGTGCTCGGGACCTTAGGCGTCGCCGCCATGGCCGCGTTCGTGAACGCCGCCGCCGCCCTGCTGCTCGCGCTGACCATTCTTTATTACGTGATCGTCTACACCGTGTGGCTGAAGCGGCGCACGCCGCAGAACATCGTCATCGGCGGCGCCTCGGGGGCGCTGCCGCCGATGATCGGCTGGGCGGCGGTCACCGGCGATGTCGGGTTCGGCGCGCTCGCTCTGTTCGCGATCATCTTTCTCTGGACCCCGCCGCATTCGTGGGCGCTCGCCCTTTACCGCAACGCCGACTACGCCGCCGCCGGCGTGCCGATGATGCCGGTCGTTGCCGGCGCGCAGGCGACCAAGCGCCTCATGCTCGCCTATACCGCCGCGCTGCTGCCGGCGACGCTCGCGCCGGTCGCGATCGGCATGGCGGGCTGGCTTTACGGCGCGGCCGCGGTCGCGCTCGGCGCCGTCTTCGCGGGCCACGCGATCCGGCTCGCGCGCGATCCGGGCGTCGCGCCGGCGCGGCCGATGTTCCTCTACTCGATCTTGTATCTGTTTTTGATCTTCGTCGCCCTGCTCGCCGACCGGGCGCTCGCGGCGCTGGTCTAAACGGCGGTCAGAACACGACGCGGGCGCCGACCATCAGGAGCCGGATGTCGTCGAAGCTCGTGTCGGTCCGGTCGAGCTCGTAGGCCTTGCCCAGCAGGTAGAGCTGGCTGCCGATCTCCTCGAAGTGCTGGACGACGCCGAACGAGTAAATCTTCGCCTCGTCGTTATTCTGGCCGTAGTCGTCGTAGACGCCGTAATCGAGCCCAAAGGCGGTCGGGCCGACCCCGAAGAGCTTGGCGATGTAGCCGACCTTGCCGTAGATGCTTTTGCCGTCGTCGCGGGCCGCGTCCTTGTGATTCTGGCGGCCGGCGGAGATCGACAGATTGAGCCCGCTCTCGTGCAGGATCGAAGCCGAGCCGACGACGCGATCGTCGACGGTCGTGTTGATGCCGCTCAAGTTGGCATAGCCGATCGCGGCGGCGAGCTCGAACGATCCAATCTTGTCGGCATAGCGCAGCGCCGCTTCTCCCGGCCCGCCCGAGGTGAACGAGGCCGAGGCGAAAAATCCGCCGATGGTCGGGGTGTCGTAACGGATGCGGTCGTCCAGGCTGCCGTTGAGCGAGACGACGACGTCGCCGACCGCGGGGCCATCCCAGCTTTTCGTCTGATCGTTGAAGAAGACGAACGCGGTGCCGATCACCGCGGAGTCGGCGTAGTTGCCGGAAACGGCGGTGCCGGAAAGGTCCGATTCGACGATCGCGTCGGTCGCGGTGCTGCCATGGCCGAGCCAGATCTTGCCGAAGCGCCTGTCGGTCATCGTGACCTCCGCCACGCGCTTGGTGAGGCTGGCGTTGGCGCGGCTGTTGTCGCCGTTGCCTTCGTGGAGCGTGACGGAGCCCGAATTGTTGGTGGATTGTTCGAACTCGAGCTGGGCGCCGAAGGCGAAATCTTCCGTGACTGGCGCTTCCGCCAAGAAGTTGAACCGCGTGGTCGCGGCGCCGTTGTCGACGATCATGGTGCGCGAGGTCTTGCCGTCGTCGGCAAACAGCACCGCCTTGGCGACGTGACCGCCGATGATGAGCTTGACCTTGGGCTGGCCGTTGCTGAGATTGTCGGCGGCCCCGGCAGGACATGCGATCGCAAAGCTCCAAGCGGCGAGCACGCCGGCGAGCAAAGTCTTGGTTTTGTCATCGTGCGAATGGAGTTTCATTGTTTTTTCTCGCCGCGCCGGGCGTCCTTGTTTCTTCGTCACATGCCGTTTTTCGATCCCGCAAAAGCCTGCATCTTTTGACAAGTCTACCACGCCCCGAGGGACGCCCAAAGACGGCGCTGGTTTCGTCAATACAGCAACAAAGTTTTGCTAGTTTTCAATCAGTTTATTTTGCACTTGCACAAATGATTAAATATTGTGCGATTTTTGCAACAGTGGCCTGGCGTCCGAAGCAAAAAACCACGATTTCAGCCGATTTCCGCACCCAAGCCGATCAAGCCTTGTAGAAATATTCCAGATGCCCGAAACCGCCTACACCCTGCTTGAGCGTCAATTTCGCCGCGCCGCCGCGCTCGGCGAGGCGGCGGCCGTGCTCAACTGGGACCGCGCCGCGATGATGCCGAAGGGCGGCTCGGGTGCGCGCGCCGAACAACTCGCCGAGCTGCACGCGCTGCGCCGCGACCTTCTCGCCCAACCCGGGACCGACGACCGACTCGCCGAAGCCGAGACCGACCGGAGCCTCGATCCCTGGCAGCGGGCCAACGTCGCCGAAATGCGCCGGATGTGGGTGCACGCGACCGCGCTTTCCGAGAGCCTGGTCATGGCGCTGACCCGCGGCAGCGCCGCCTGCGAGGCGATCTGGCGCGATGCCCGGGCCAACGCCGATTTCGCCGCCGTGCTGCCCGCGTTCGAAACCGTGCTCGAGCTCGTGCGCGAGGCGGCCCGGGCCAAGGCGGCGAGACTCGGCCTTTCCCCATACGACGCGCTCCTCGACGAATACGAGCCGGGGGTTCGCGCCGCCGGCATCGACCGCGTCTTCGCCCTGCTCGAGCGCGAGCTGCCACCGATCGTGGCCAAGGCGCTGGAGCGCCAGGAAACGCGGGCGCGGCCGATCCGCCCCGAGGGAACTTTTCCGGTCGAGCGGCAGCGCGGGCTCGCGCGGAGGCTGATGGAGGCGCTCGGATTCGACTTCGCCCACGGCCGACTCGATGTCAGCGCGCACCCGTTCTGCGGCGGCGTTCCCGACGACATCCGCTTGACCACCCGCTACGACGAAAGCGATTTCGCCTCGGGACTGATGAGCACGCTGCACGAAACCGGGCACGCCCTTTACGAAATGGGCCTGCCCAAGGCGTGGCGCGGCCAGCCGGTCGGCGAGGCGCGGAGCATGAGCCTGCACGAAAGCCAATCCCTGCTGATCGAAATGCAGGTCTGCCGCTCGCAGGAATTTTTCGCCTTCCTCGCGCCGATGCTCGGCGAATTCTTCGGCGCCGGCGGTCCGGCGTGGATGCCCGCCAATCTCCACGCCCTCGCGACCCGGGTCCGGCCCGGCTTCATCCGCGTCGATGCCGACGAGGTGACCTATCCCCTGCACGTCATTCTCCGCCACCGGCTCGAGCAGGCGATGCTCGCGGGCGATCTCCGCGCCCGCGACCTGCCCGCGGCCTGGACCGAAGGGATGACCCGCCACCTCGGCCTGGTGCCGCCGACCGACCGCGAAGGCTGTTTGCAGGACATCCATTGGTTCGACGGCGCGTGGGGCTACTTCCCGTCCTACACCCTCGGCGCCATGACCGCGGCGCAACTTTACGCCGCCGCGCGCCGCGCCCTTCCGGACCTGGCCCAAGAGATCGCCCGAGGGCGTTTCGCGCCCCTGATCGCGTGGCTGCGCGAACACGTGCACGCCCGCGCCGCCTCGGTCGCGACGGGAGAGATCGTCGCCGCCGCCACCGGCCGGCCGCTCGACGCGGACGACTTCCTCGCCCACCTCAGGGCGCGCTATCTTGGCGAAAGCTAGCGCTCCGCCGGGGGTTTGCCGCGCCCCCCCCCGGAGTATAGGGTTCCGTCCGCCATGAAATACGTCTCCACCCGCGGCCGGGCGCCCCGCCTCGGCTTCGCCGAGGTCCTGCTCGCCGGTCTCGCCCGCGACGGCGGCCTTTACGTGCCGGAAAAATTTCCGCGCCTCGCGCGGAACGAACTGCGCGCCCTGCAAGGGCGCGCCTACGCCGAGATCGCGGCCCGGGTCATGAGCCCCTTTGTCGGCGGGGCGATCCCGCGCGCCGCGTTCGAGCGGCTGGTGGCGGAGACTTACGCCGGCTTCGGCCACGCCGCGGTCGCGCCCCTGAAGCAGCTCGGCCCCGACCGCTGGCTGATGGAGCTTTTCCACGGGCCGACCCTCGCCTTCAAGGACTATGCGCTCCAACTGGTCGGGCGGCTGTTCGACCACGTCCTCGCCAAGCTGGGCGAGAGGGTGACGATCGTCGGCGCCACCTCGGGCGATACCGGCGCGGCGGCGATCGAGGCCTGCCGCGACCGCGAGCGCGTAGAGATTTTCATTCTTCATCCCCGCGGCCGCGTTTCCGAGGTCCAGCGCCGACAGATGACGACGGTGCGCTCCGCCAACGTCCACAATATCGCGATCGAAGGCACCTTCGACGACTGCCAGGACCTGGTAAAGGCGATGTTCAACGATCTCGCCTTCCGCGACCGCCATCGTCTCGCGGCGGTCAACTCCATCAACTGGGCGCGGATCATGGCCCAGGTTCCCTACTACTTCGCCGCCGGCGCGAGCCTCGGCGCGCCCGAGCGCGCGCTTTCGTTCGCGGTCCCGACCGGCAACTTCGGCAACGTTTATGCCGGCTACGTCGCCCGCCGCATGGGGCTGCCCATCCGACGCTTGATCGTCGGTTCAAACCGCAACGACATCTTGACCCGCTATTTGCGACGAGGCGTCATGGCAACGGCGAAGGTTGTCCCGACCACGAGTCCGAGCATGGACATCCAGGTTTCCAGCAACTTCGAGCGGCTTCTGTTCGAGGCGTGGAACCGCCAAAGCGCCCCGCTCGCCGCCGCGATGGAGGGCTTCCGCCGCTTGGGACGCGCCGATTTCGGCCGCGAACGGTGGCGGCGCATCGCCCGGCTGTTCGCGGGCTTCCGCCTTGACGATCGGGGCACGGCGGGCGCGATCCGCGACATTCACCGCTCCTGCGGCGAGCTGCTCGATCCGCACTCGGCGATCGGCGTCGCCGCCGGCGAGGCCCTCCATCGTCCCGGCGACGGCGCGCTGGTCGCGCTCGCGACCGCGCACCCGGCCAAGTTCCCCGACGCGGTCGCGGCGGCCGCGGGCGTGCGGCCGGCGTTGCCGGCCCGGCTCGCCGACCTGTTCGAACGGCCCGAACGCTGCACCACGCTCGTCAACGACTTAGCGGGGGTCAAGGCGTTCGTCACCGGGCGACTCAACGCGCGGGCCCGGCCATGACCGTCCGCGTCACCCAATTGCCGAGCGGCCTCAGGGTCGTGACCGATTCCATGCTTACGGTCGAGACCGTCACCTTCGGCGCCTGGGTCGGCGTCGGCACCCGGCACGAGGACGAGCGCTTGAGCGGCGTTTCCCATTTCCTCGAACACATGGCGTTCAAGGGCACGCGAAGGCGTTCGGCGCGCGCGATCGCCGAGGAGATCGAGGCGGTCGGCGGGCACATGAACGCCCACACCACCCGCGAGTACACCGCCTTCCACGCCAAGGTGCTGCGCGAGGACGTGGCGCTGGCGGTGGACATGATCGCCGACATTCTCCAGTATTCGACCCTGGAGCCGGCGGAGCTGGAGCGCGAGCGTTCCGTCATCCTCCAGGAGATCGGTCTCTCCAACGACACGCCCGACGACATCATCTTCGATCATTTCCAGGAGACGGCCTATCCCGGCCAGGCGCTCGGCCGGTCGATTCTCGGCTCGACCGAGCTGGTCCGCACGCTGCCGCGCGAGACCATCCTCGGCTACATGCGCGCGCACTACGGCCCCGCCACCACCGTCGTCGCCGCCGCCGGCCGGGTCGACCACGACTGGCTGGTGGCGCTGGTCGACAAGACCTTCGACGCGCTGCCCGGCACCGAGGCCGCCAGGGCCGAGCCCGCCGCCTACCGGGGGGGCGAGTTCCGGCGGGCGCGCGATCTCGAGCAGGCGCACATCCTGCTCGGCTTCGACGGCATCGGCGCGCTCGATCCCGACTTCTTCGCCGCCTCGGTGTTCTCGACCCTGTTCGGCGGCGGCATGTCCTCGCGCCTGTTCCAGGAGGTGCGCGAGGAGCATGGCCTCGCCTACGACATCTACTCGTTCCTGTCGTGCTACGCCGACGGCGGGCTGTTTGGCGTCTACGCCGGCACCAGCGCGGGCGACGCCGACAAGGCGATCGAGCTGATCGCCGCCGAGATCGTCCGCGCCGCCGACGACTTGGGCGAAGGCGAAATCGCGCGCGCCCGCGCCCAGCTCAAAGCCAGCATCCTGATGACGCTGGAGAGCACCACCGCGCGCTGCGAACAGGCGGCCAGGCAGATCATGCTCTTCGGCCGCCCGATACTCCCTGAGGAAATTGTCGCCCACATCGAGGCGGCGGATTTGGCCGCCGTCCGCCGCATAGCCAGGCGCCTCACCGCGTCGGCGCCGACGCTCGCGCTGCTTGGCCCGGTCG
>MIAC01000093.1:4466-6973 GCA_001830475.1 Rhodospirillales bacterium RIFCSPLOWO2_12_FULL_67_15 | reverse complement strand
AGGTCGAGGGTGAGCGGAGTGACCGCGATCGAGCCCCGCTCGACCGCGTCGAGATCGGTGCCGGGCGGAACCGGCTGATCCTCGCGCGCGCCGCCGATCCACCAATAGGGCTCGCCGCGCGGATCGACCCCGCGCACCGGATCGCTGCCGCCTTCGCATTGCGCCTGCGGCACCACGGCGATGCCTTTGACCGAGCGCGCGATCAGATCGGGAAAGTTGACGTTGACGAACACGTTGAGCGGCCAGCGCACGCGCAGGATTCGCTTGAGAACGCCGGGCAGCCAGTATTCCGCCGTCGCCCACTTGATCTTGCGCCGGTCGTCGCAGACCTGGCTGAGCGCGATCGCCGGGATCCCGAGCAGCGTCGCCTCCATCGCCGCGGCGATGGTGCCGGAATAGGTGATATCGTCGGCGATGTTGCCGCCGCGGTTGACGCCCGAAATCATGAGATCGGGCGGCGTATCGCGCATGATCTCGCGCGCCGCCAGGAGCACGCAGTCGGTCGGCGTGCCGTTGACGGCGAAGCGCCGGGGGCCGAACTTGCGCATGCGCAAGGGCCGGCGCAACGTGAGCGAATGCCCCGCCGCGCTTTGCTCGCTCTCCGGCGCGACCACCCACACTTCGCGGGCGCTGCCGGCGAGGACCTTTTCCAGCACCCGGAGGCCGGGGGAATGGATGCCGTCGTCGTTGGTGATGAGGACGCGGGCGTCGACCAGCACAGTCCGTCCATGCCGGCGGGTGTGGAGCGGAACGTGCCGTGCGCCCCGGAAGGGGCGCAGCTTTTGACGCGCGCGGGGATTCGCTCGCGCGCCCCGGAAGGGGCGCAGCTTTTGACGCGCGCGGGGACCCGCCTTCGCGAAGCCCGCTTCGGCGGGCGAAGGAAGGTTCGCCCGCGCGTCCGCGTTCCGCCTGCGCGCTTTCGCCATTTCAGGCTTTCGCCGCACGGATGGCGTCGAGCCCGCCCATGTGGGGCTTCAACGCATCGGGAATCCGCACGCTGCCGTCCTCTTGCTGATAGTTTTCCAGGATCGCCACCAGCGCGCGTCCGACCGCGATCCCGGAGCCGTTGAGGGTGTGGACGAAGCGGGTGCCCTTCTCGCCCTTGGGCCGGAAGCGGGCTTTCATCCGCCGCGCCTGGAAGTCGCCGCAGTTGGAGCAGCTCGAAATCTCCCGGTAGCGGCCCTGGCCGGGCAGCCAAACCTCGAGGTCGTAGGTCTTCCGGGCGGCGAAACCCATGTCGCCGGTGCAGAGCACGACGGTGCGGAACGGCAACCCGAGGCGCTTCAGAACTTCCTCGGCGCAGCCGGTCATGCGCTCGTGCTCGGCCTCGGAGGCGTCGGGGTGCGCGATCGAAACCAGCTCGACCTTGGTGAACTGGTGCTGGCGGAGCATGCCGCGGGTGTCCTTGCCCGCCGCGCCGGCCTCGGAACGGAAGCACCACGTCATCGCCGTCAGGCGCATCGGCAATTGCGATTCGTCGAGAATTTCGCCGGCGACCAGGTTGGTCAGCGGCACCTCGGCGGTCGGAATCAGCCAGAGCCCGTGCTCGGTGCGGAACAGGTCGGTGCCGAACTTGGGCAATTGCCCGGTGCCGAACGCGGTCGCGTCGTTGACCAGCGCCGGCGGATTGACCTCGGTGTAGCCGAATTCGCCGGTGTGGAGATCGAGCATGAAGGCGGCGAGCGCGCGCTCAAGCCGGGCGAGCGCGCCCATGAGCACGACGAAACGGGCGCCGGATATTTTCGCCGCGCGGCCGAAATCCATCAGGCCCAAGCCCTCGCCAATATCGAAATGCTCGCGCGGCTTGAAGGCGAACCGGGGCGGCGTGCCCGAGCGCCGGACCTCCCGGTTGTAGTCCGAATCGCCGCCATCGGGCACGTCGGCGGCGGCCACATTCGGCATCAGCGCGAGCCGGGCGTCGAGATCGGCTTGCAGGCGCTCGGCCTCGGCCTGGAGCGTGGCTTCGGTTTCCTTGTCGTGGGCAACCTCGGTCAGCAGCGCGTCCACGTTTTCGCCCTTGGCCTTGCGCGCGCCGATCTCACGGGCGAGTTTATTGCGCTTCGCCTGGGTCTCCTGGGCGCGGGTCAGCGCCTTGCGCCTGGTTGCGTCGAGCGCCAGCAATTCCGCCGCCTGCGGCGGCTGGCCGCGGCGCTTCAGCGCGCCGTCGAAGGTTTCGGGATTCTCGCGGATCCACTTGATGTCGAACATGGCGGCTTGGGCCTTGTTTCCGTCGCATCTTATAGGCCCATGGCCCCGGCCCCGTCCATCAGCGGCGAACGGGCGGTTCAGGCCGTCCGGGCGATGTCCTTGCCGGGTTCGGCGGCGTCTTTTTCGTTCTGGGTATCGGATTCGCCGGTGTCGTCGTCGGCGTCGTCGGCCGCTTCGTCGGCCGCGCGCCTGCGCTCGACCAGCCGCACCGACCAGATCGAAATTTCATAAAGCAGCATGATGGGAATGGCGAGGCCGATCTGGCTGATCGGATCCGGAGGCGTGAGGATGGCGGCGGC
>MIAC01000093.1:0-4343 GCA_001830475.1 Rhodospirillales bacterium RIFCSPLOWO2_12_FULL_67_15 | reverse complement strand
CAGCTGCATCACCAGCGAGAGGTACTCGTTGACCTTGGCTTCGAGCTGGATCGGCAGGTGGCCGGTGGCGGCCGGCGCCTCGAAGCTCAGGAAGAACGTCCAGGCCATCGGAAAGACGAGGTAGTAGGCCAGCGCCGCGCCCGCGAAGAACAGCACCGGGGTGGCGACCAGAAACGGAAGCACGACCTGTTTTTCGTTCTTGTAAAGACCGGGCGCCATGAACAGCCAGATCTGCCCGGCGACGTAAGGAAACGAAAGGCAGAAGGCGGCGAAGAAGGCGACCTTCAAATAGGTGAAAAACGCCTCGTGCAGCGCGGTGTAGATCAGCCGCCGGCTGACGCCCATCTTGTCGAACACGTCGGCGAGCGGCTGGACCAGGAAATCGTAGATCTCGGCGGCGAAGTAATAGCTGGCGAAGAACGCGACCACGAAGGCGATGCACGCGCGCAACAGGCGTTGCCGCAACTCGACCAGATGATCGAGCAGCGGCATTTTCTTGTCGTCGGACGTTTCGTTCTCGACCGGTTCGGCCACGGCGCCCTACCCCGTTCCGGTCGGCTTCTCGGACGGCATCGTTGCCGGCGCGGCCGGCGGCGGCGCGACGGACGACGCCGGGGCGGGCGGCGGGGCCTCCGCCGGCGGCGCGCCGGCAGGCGCTTCGCCCGCGGGCGGCTGGTAGGCGAGGGCGCGGGCGCTATCGTCGAGGGATTTTTCGACGCCGCTCAGATCGAGGGTCTTGGCGACCTCGCCGGTCGGATCCACCGTCTTGGCGATCTCGCTCTCGAGGTCGAGAGTCCGGACGTCCTCGATCTGTTTCTTGACGTCTTGCAGTTCGGCTTCGCGCACCACCTCGTCGATGCCTTGCTGGAACTCGCGCGCCAGCGCGCGGGCTTTGGCCGCCCAGCGGCTCACCGCGCGGATCGCGGTCGGCATGTCCTTGGGCCCGATGACGATCAGGGCGACGACGCCGATGACCAGAAGTTCCTGCCAGCCGAAGTCGAACATCGCGATGCCCGTGGAGGACGCTTGCGCCGCTCCGGCGCGAAGGAGTTCGACGCCAACCGGCGATCAGGTCGGGCGGGTATTTCCCGAAGCGGGCGGTGCCGGCCCTGCTCCCGGGCCGGCTTGGGCGGGCTGCCCGGGCGGCGCCTGGGTATAGGCTTGGCCGGGAGCCGGTTGCGAAGGCGAGTCGATCACCTTCTTCGCCTCGCCGCCTTCGCCCGACTCGGTTTCCTCGCCTTCCTTGAGTTGCTTCTTGAACGACTTCAGGCCCCGGCCGAAGTCGCCCATGAGCTTGGAAATCTTGCCGCCGCCGCCGAACAGGATCAGGACGACCGCGAGAACGATCAGCCAATGCCAAATGCTCAAGCTACCCATGGAACCACCCGCTTAACTCCTTGCAATACCAGCGAAAGCCGCGCCCCGATAGGGGCGCAATATTCAATGCGCGCGGGGATTCGCCCGCGCGTCCCCGCGGTGCAACTTATTAATCATGGCAGAAAGGCGGGGGGGCCGCAACGCGCCCGCGAGCGGCGCGTTCGCGCCGGACTCTCAGCCTTTCTTCGCCGCGCCGCCGGAGGCGTCGCCGCCGTCGGGATCGAGCGGCTCGGGGCTCGCCTCTTCCCCGCTTCCGACCGGGTCGATGTCCACCAGCTCGTCCCCGCCCGCGAGTTCGCCGCGCGCGCGATAGGCGTTCAGCGCCGGGCGCGCGTCCAACAGGCCCGCCGCCGCCAGTTCCTCGACGCCGGGCAGGTCTTTCTCGCTCGCGAGCCCGAAGTGATCGAGGAATGTGTCGGTGGTGAGCCAGGTCACCGGCCGGCCCGGAACCTCGCGCCGCGGACCGGGCCTGACCCAGCCCCGCTCGAACAGCCAATCGAGCGTGCCCTTCGAAATCTGCACGCCGCGGATGTCCTCGATCTCGGCGCGCGTCACCGGCTGGTGGTAGGCGACGATGGCGAGCGTTTCCACCGCCGCGCGCGAAGGCTTGCGCGCGACCTCGACCTCGATCTTGAGGCGCGCGCCGAGGTCGGGCGCGGTGCGAAACGCCCAGGTCTTGCCCGCCTGCACCAGGTTGATCCCCCGCCCGGCGTAGAGGCGCTGGAGTTCCTCCAGAACCGTTTTCAGCTTCACGCCCTCGGGCAGATAGCGCGCCAGCGTCCGTTCGCCGACCGGCTCGGCGGAAGCGAACAGAAGCGCTTCGAGCACGCGCACATGATCGGGGTCGACGGCGGGGTTTTCATTTGCCGATGCGTCGTGCGAATGCACGCCTAACGGCGTGACGCCCGCGGTCACGGCGGTTTCGGTCGCGTCATCGGGAGCGGTCATGGCTTCGGCGTCTCGGGTTTATTGGCGAGTTGCGGCGCGGGTTCCGCGGTCCGCATGAAAATCGGGCCGAAGGCGGAATCCTGGCGAATGCGGATCAGACCCTGGCGGGCGAGTTCGAGGCTCGCCGTGAACGTGGACGAAACCGCCGAGCGCCACACCAGCCCGGCGCGGACGTTGCGCGGCAGATGGCGCCACAGAACCTCCCAGTCGGGAACGTGACCGACGATGCCGCGCAGGCGTTCGAGCGCGTCCTCGACGGTGAAGATCTCGAACGGTTCGATGTGCAGCACGTCGCCCCCGCCCCGGCGGCGGGAATCGCCGTAGGCCTTGAGCAGCTCGTAGAGGGAAAGGTCGATCACCGTGCGCTCGGCCGGGGCGAAGGGTTCCGGCGCGCCGCGGGCGTAAAACCCGAGGCCGAGGCGCGGCCGCGCCATCAGGCGGGCGCCGGATTCGCGCATCGCCTCGAGGCGGCGGAGCTGGAAGGCGAGCGCGGCGGCCATCTCCTCGCCGCTCGGTTCCTCGCCGGTCACTTCCTTGGGCAGCAGGAGCTTCGATTTCAGGTAGGCGAGCCACGCCGCCATGACCAGGTAGTCGGCGGCGAGCACGAGATCGCGCCGACCGGCTTTGGCGACGAACGCGAGGTATTGGTCGGCGAGCGCGAGGATCGAAATATGGGCGAGATCCACCTTCTGCTCGCGCGCCAGCGCGAGCAGCAGATCGAGCGGGCCGGCGAAGCCCTCGAGCGAGACGACGAACGCGCCCTCGCCGCTCGGGACCTCGATTCTCGGTTCGTCCTCGAAGTCGGAAATCTGCATGAAACCAAGCCCTTTAAAGCAATTTGCCGCGAGGTGAGCTTACCTCGTCATTCCCGCGAAAGCGGGAATCCAGCTTTTTCAAGAGCGTGGACCCCCGCTTGCGCGGGGGTGACGATTCCTACCGAACGAAATCCGTTCTAGCGCACGCCGGCCAAGGCGAGCGCGGCCTTCACAAGATACTCCGCGGGCGCCCCGACCAGCCACCAGAATAGATTGAGATCGAGGCCGATGGCCTGGCCGAACCAGGGGAGAAGAAAAAGAGCCCCTAAAATCAGGACAATACCGATTCGCTCCAACCGGGCGAGCGCCCGCGCGGCGTGCGCGGGCAAAAGACCGACCGCGATCCTTCCTCCGTCGAGCGGGGGAATCGGGAGCAGGTTGAAGACCGCGAGCACGGCGTTGATCCACGCCGAATTGACCAGGTTGAGGACGGCCCATTCCGCCGCCGGACCCGAAGCCGCCGCCGGCAGGGCCGAAACGGCTTTGAGCATCAGCGCCGAGACCGCGAGCAGGAGAAGATTGACCAGCGGCCCGGCGGCGGCGACCAGGACCATGTCCCGCTTCGGCCTCCCTAAGCGGCGGAAGTCCACCGGCACCGGCTTGGCGTAGCCGAACATCAGCCGCCCGCCGGTCGCCAGCAGCAGGAGCGCCGGCAAGAGGATCGTCCCGAACGGATCGATGTGGCGGAAGGGATTGAAGCTCACCCGGCCGAGCAGGTGCGCGGTCGAATCGCCGAGCCGCCAGGCGACGAAGCCGTGCGCCGCCTCGTGGAACGTGATCGCGACCAGGACCGGCAACGCCCATACCGAAACCTGGAAGGCGACCCGGCCGAAATCGAGGGAAGAGATGTCCGTCATCGCCTCACCTTAGCGCCATCTTGGCCCCGCCCCGCACCCACTCAACACCCGCCTTGCCTCAACCTTGCGCGGGGTCTGCGCGGGGTCTGCATAGGGTCCGCGCGGGGTCTGCACGGGGTCTGCACGGGGTAAAACAGGCTTAAGCCGTTGATATCGCTCGAAACACCCGTATTCGTGTAAGCATTTGTAAGCATTTTTGGATTTTCCCTCGTTTTCCGCCCCGTTCGGGTGGGGCCTATTCACTCGTCATGCCCGCGCATTTCATTTCTCGTCACCCCCGCGAAAGTGTTGTCTTTCGCCTGATTGTGGAGGGCTTCGATGGGGCTGATGTAATGGAGGCATCGCA
>MIAC01000092.1:14024-14166 GCA_001830475.1 Rhodospirillales bacterium RIFCSPLOWO2_12_FULL_67_15 | reverse complement strand
TGGCTCACTTTAACATATTCCCGGTTGACCGCGACCCGGACGAGGGAAAGATCGGCGAAAGCCCGCTCGCGCCCCTCGCCTTGCGCCTTCAGCCAATCCATCAACTGGGCGACGGTGGCGACGTCGGCGGGCGGGGAGATGT
>MIAC01000092.1:11146-14014 GCA_001830475.1 Rhodospirillales bacterium RIFCSPLOWO2_12_FULL_67_15 | reverse complement strand
GCGCCCCGCGCGCTCGCGGAAATAGGCGAAGTAGAGAACCCGGACGGTCATGCGAGCAGCTCCGAAAAGGGGAGAAAGTCCACCGCCTGGCCGGGCTCGATCGTCTCCATCTCCTCGGTGAGTTCGACCAGGCCGTCGGCCTCGGTCATCGAGGTCAGGATGCCCGAACCCGAGCCGCGCACCTTCCGCGCCCGCATCAGCCCGTTGGCGCCGGAAACGAGCTTGGCGCGCACCCATTCGCGCCGGCCGGCCTTCTTGCCGTGGGCGAAGTCCGCCGCGACGCGGAAGCGCATGGGCTCGATCTCGTCCTCGCCCGCGCCGGCGAGCTTCAAGATCATGGGCCGGGCGATGCGCATGAAGGTCGCCATGGCGGCGACCGGATTGCCGGGCAGTCCGACGAACGCCGCGCCGCCGACGGTGCCGAAGGCGACCGGCCGGCCGGGCTTGATCGCGAGCCGCCAGAGGTCGATCCGTCCGCCTACGCCTTCGATCGCGGCCTTGACGTGATCCTCCTCGCCGGCGCTGACGCCGCCCGAAGTGACGAGGAGATCGTGCGCGCGCGCGGCCTCGGCCAGCGCGGCGCGGATCGCGGGTTCGCGGTCGGGGAGAATGCCGAGATCGGAAACGGCGACGCCGAGTTCGTGCAGCAACCCCATCACCGCGAAGCGGTTGGAATCTAAGATGCAGCCCTCCTCCAACGCGGCGGCCGATCCCTCGCCGGGATCGCGCACCTCGTCGCCGGTGGAAAAGACCGCGGCCTTGAGGCGGCGGAAGACGGGAACCTTGGCCCGGCCGACCGAGGCCGCGACGCCGAGGTCCTGGGGCCTGAGCCGGCGGCCGCGGCGCAAGACCGTGTCGCCCTTTTTGATGTCCTCGCCCCGCTGGCGCAGGTTCGCGCCCTGCTTCAACCCCGGCGGAAGGAAAACCGCGTCGCCCTCGGCGCGGACGTCTTCTTCCATGAACACCGTGTCGGGACCGTCGGCGGTCGTCCCCGAGGCGCCGGGCGGGATCGGCGCGCCGGTGAAGATGCGGATCGCCTCGCCCCGCTTGGCGGCGCGGCCAAGCGGATGGCCCGCGGCGATCCGCCCGGTCACGGCAAGGCGCGTCTCGGCGCGCGCGTCCAGGTCGGCGAAAAAGACGGCGTAGCCGTCGACCGCGGCGTTATCGTGCGGGGGCACGTCGCGAGGCGCGGCGATGTCTTCGGCGAGGATGCGCCCGAGCGCGTCGGGCAACGCCGCCTCCTCGCTTGCGGGCGCGGGCGCGACCCGGGCCATCAGCGCACTAACCGCATCCGGCAGCGGCATCAGGCCGCCTGCGAAGGCGAAGCAATCGTCCTTAAGCTGCGCCATGGCGGATGTGCGTCTCCAGGCCGAGAAAGCGGAGGATGAACCCCGCGATGCCGGTTACGTCGTCGAGCGCGAAGAGCGGGACCGGAATTTCGGGCAGCGCGGTGTCGCTCGCCACCGCCACCACATTCGGGTCGCTCGCGCAGAGCAGCGGTTTCCCCAGCGCCGGGCGATAAATTTCCAACTTGGGATGGGGGTAGGCCTTGAACCCCTCGACCAGCAGGATGTCCACCGGTTTCATCCGCGCGATCAGGGATTTCAATTCCGGTTCCGGCTCGCCGCGCAACTCGTGCAACAACGCCCAGCGCGCCGACGAAGACACCATCACCTCGCTCGCGCCGGCGAGGCGGTGCTCATACGAATCCTTGCCCGGTTTATCCATGTCGAAACTATGATGGGTGTGCTTGAGGGTGGAGACGGAAAACCCCTTCCCCTTCAGTTCCGGCAGCAGCTTGACCACCAGCGTCGTCTTGCCGCTGCCGCTCCAGCCCGCGAGCCCGAAGACCTTCATCGCCTTCCCGAGGATAGCGGCGGCTTGCCCGAAGCGCCGGAATGAGCGTGGCGAAAACCAACGATGAGGTAGTCGAGGCCGGTGACGACGGTGAGCACGGCCGCGAGCCAGAGCCCGGCGACGCCGACCTCGGTGGTGGAGAAGGGGCCGAAGGCGGGACCCGCGTCGCCGACGATCAGAAACCCGATCGTCGTCATCTGCAATCCCGTCTTCAACTTGGCGAGACGGCTCACCGGCACGCTGATGCGGACATCGGCGAGAAACTCGCGCAAGCCCGACACCAGGATTTCCCGGCAAAGAATGATCGCCGCGGGCAACAGCGCCAGACCCTGGAGGGTGTCCACGCCGACCAGCATCAGCAGCACCGCCGAAACCAGGAGCTTGTCGGCGATCGGATCGAGGATGCGCCCCAGGCTCGATTGCTGCCCCCAGGCCCGCGCCAGGTGGCCGTCGAGGATGTCGGTGACCCCGGCCGCGATGAAGACCCCAAGCGCGAGCCAGTTGCCGAGCGGGCGCTCCACCAGCATCAGCACCACCACCACCGGAACGGCGACGATGCGCGAGTAGGTGAGCAGGTTGGGCAGCGCGAACGTCATGACTCGATCGTTCCGAAGTAAATCCGTGGGGAAACCCTGTTTAAGTCCTCAACTCGTCACCCCCGCGCAAGCGGGGGTCCACGGACAAGCTGGATTCCCGCTTCCGCGGGAATGACGCAAGTACTTATTCAGACCATCCGTGGGCACCTATTTTGCCTCTAACCGTCGGGGTGAAACCAGTCATAGATTTTGTGGGCGGTCGCGCGGCTGACGCCCGGCACGCGCTCGAGTTCCGCCCTTCCCGCCCGGGAGACCGCCTCGGCCGCGCCGAAATGGCGCAGGAGCGCCCGTTTGCGCCTGGCGCCGATGCCGGGAATTTCATCCAACGCCGAACGCGCCAGGCCCCGGCCGCGCTTGGCGCGATGGGTGCCGATGGCGAAGCGGTGCGCCTCGTCGCGCAGACGCTCGAGGAAAT
>MIAC01000092.1:8342-11106 GCA_001830475.1 Rhodospirillales bacterium RIFCSPLOWO2_12_FULL_67_15 | reverse complement strand
GCCGGGAAGGAAGATGCGCTCGCGTCCCGCTTCGTGCGAATGCACGCCTACCGGCGTGACGCGCTCGGGGCCTTTGGCGATCGCGGCATGCGCGATGTCGCCGAGTCCGAGATCGGCCAGAACCCCCGCAGCGGCCGAAAGTTGTCCGGCGCCGCCGTCGAGCAGCACCAGATCGGGCCAATGTCCCGATGCGCGGTCGGGGTCTTCCCTCAACGCGCGGGAAAAGCGGCGCGTCAGCACCTCGCGCATCATGGCGTAGTCGTCGCCGGGAGCGATATTTTCGGACTTGATCGTGAACTTGCGATAGGCCCCCTTCACGAACCCTTCCGGCCCGGCCACGATCATGGCCCCGCTGGCGTCGCGGCCCTGGATGTGGCTGTTGTCGTAGACCTCGATCCGCGCCGGCGCCGCGTCGAGTCCGAAAACCTCCGCGAGCGCGTCGAGGAGCCGCTGTTGCGAGGCGTTTTCGGCGAGCCGGCGGGCGAGCGCCTCGCGCGCGTTGGCGAGCGCGTGCTCGACCGTCGCGCGCTTCTCGCCGCGTGCCGGCGTCTCGATCGTCACCTTGCGCTGGGCGCGGAGCGCGAGCGCCTCGGCCACCAGCGCCCGGTGGGGAAGACGGTGGCTGAGCAAGATGAGCTTGGGCGGCGGATGGGCGGCGTAGAACTGGCCGAGGAACGCCTCGAGCACGGCCGGCGTCTCGTCCTCCCGTCCATGGGCGGGGAAATAGGCGCGGTCGCCCCAGTTGGCGCCGGCGCGGAAGAAGAAAACCTCGATGCACGTGTGCCCGCCCGCCTGATGCGCGGCGATCACGTCGGCCTCGGTCGCTTGGGCGAGGTGGACGCGCTCCTTGGCCTGGACCTGGGCGAGCGCCCGGATGCGGTCGCGCAGTTGCGCCGCCTGCTCGAAGTCGGTGCGGTCGCTCGCCTCTTGCATGCGGTCCGCGAGCGCGTCCTGGATTTCCCGGCTGCGGCCGGCGAGGAAAGCCCGCGCGTCCGCGACTTGGCGGGCGTAGTCCTGTTCCGTCACGCGCCCGACGCACGGCGCCGAGCAGCGCTTGATCTGATGAAGGAGGCAGGGCCGGACGCGGTTCGCGAACACCGAATCGGGACAGGAGCGCAGCAGGAAGGCCCGCTGCAGGATCGAGAGCGCCTCGTTCACCGCCCAGGCCGAGGCGAAGGGACCGAAGTAATCGCCTTTGCGGGTCCGCGCGCCGCGGTGCTTGAGCACCTGGGGAAACGGGTGGTCGCGGGCGATCAGGATCGACGGGAAGGACTTGTCGTCGCGCAGCAGGATGTTGTAGCGCGGCCGGAAGCGCTTGATGAGATTGGCTTCGAGCAGCAGCGCTTCGGCTTCGGTGTGGGCGGTGACGAACTCGAGCCCGCGCGTCTCCGCGATCATGCGCCGGATGCGCAAGGATTGGCGTTCGGGCCGGGCGTAGGCGTCGACGCGCTTTCTCAGATCCTTCGCCTTGCCGACATAAAGGACCTCGCCCAGCTCGTTCAGCATCCGGTAGATACCGGGCTTGGCCGGCAGGCGCGCAATCTCGGCTCGGATCACGTCGGCGCCTTCGGCCGCGGGGCCGCCGGTTTCGGTCTTAGGCGTCGTGCTTGGTTCGGACATGGTGCCGACTCCGGCGGCAATTCCGTCCATCCCTTTGTGAACAACTTTGTTGATAGTCGGGGCGAAAATAAAGACAGCGGGGGCGAGGATTTCACCCGCGGCATGAGGTTCGTACCCGCCGCATTCCACTCAATCCATTAATATAAAACACAAATTCCGGCTAATGCGAAGCCCGGAAAACCGCCTATTCCGTAATCATCGAATTCCGGCCGGCTCCCGCGCAGGCCGGCCGAAAACTGTGCATATCTCGTCTTAACGCGTATTAAAGGAAATTCGGACAGTTGTTAGACCGAATTGATCCCGCTTCCCGAGAAATAGCCCTACGATCCCGCCCTGGCTCCCAGGTGCTTCGCCAGGAAGGCCCGGACCAGATCGCGCGCCTTCTTGGTCGCCTCCCAACTATATTCCATGCGGTTGCCGGCGTCGTCGATCTTGCCACTCGCCTCGGACGAATCGAAGGCGTGATAAGCGCCCTCGAGGATGTGGACCTCGATCTCCGGGTGCCATTTGCCCACGTACTCGCAGTGGGGCGCGGTGGCGGTGTCGTTCTCGGCACCGATCTCCATCAACGGGATCGATCCCTTGGGGTAGGGTCCGATGTTGTTGCAGCGCCCATAAAGCGCGATGGCTGCCTTGAAATCCAATTCGCGCCTGGCTCGCGCCCGAAGGGGAATCAACGCGTTGTTGATAACGCCAGCGCCGAGCGAGAACCCCATCACCGCGATCTTGTTCCTGTCGATGAACGGCTGGGTGGCGAGGTAGTCGAGCGCGCCATAGGCATCCTTCACGAAGGCCCCGTCCGCGCCCTGATAGGGGTTGGGGCAACGCTGGTAGCCGCGGGTGCCGAAGGTATCGACGCTTAAGGTGACATAGCCGATCCCGGCGAAATAGTCCGGCCAGTCGCGGGTGACGTGGGAGGTGAAGCCGCCGCAGCTGTGCAAAAGCACGACCGCCGGGAACGGGCCGTTTCCGTCGGGCTTGGAGAGGAGGCCGGACACGATTTCGACCTTGCGGTCGTGGGCGAAGATCTTGGCGTTCGGAAACGAGATCGAGGCGGTCTGACACCCGGCCAAGGCCAGCGCGAGGATCGCCGGCACGATCGACAGCAACGACCTGTTCATGGGAAGACGGCCACCGGCGCCCG
>MIAC01000092.1:7241-8313 GCA_001830475.1 Rhodospirillales bacterium RIFCSPLOWO2_12_FULL_67_15 | reverse complement strand
TCCAGATGACCAAGGAGCGACGTGAACGCTAGCATTCTGCTGGGGTACGCGGAAACGAAAAGGCGGCGTCCGCGCGGGCAGGCCGAAGAATGTGCATATCTTGACGTAACAACGGCCGATGCTCTCGGGCTTCAGCCGGAAATATTGAACCTTTCGATCTCGACGCCGACGCTCTCGGCGTCGGGCACGATGTCGAGCTTCTCCACCCTAACCCGCACCGAGCGGACCCGGCTGTTGCCGAGACACATGGCGGCGATCTTCTCGGCCAGCGTTTCCACCAGGTTGATGTGCCCCCGCTCGACAATCGCCCGGACGCCGGCGACGATTTTCTCGTAACAGACGACGTTGTAGAGGTTGTCGTCCACGGGCTCGTCGCCCTCGCTCACCGCGAGGTCGAGGTTGACGCGGATTCGCTGCGCCGCCGCGCGCTCGTGGTGGTGGACGCCGATCGAGCCCTCGAGCCGAAGGTCGCGCACGAACACGTGACGCACGCCGGCGCGGCCGTCGGCGATGCGCGGCAAATGAACGACTTTGGCGGTTTCGGCGGTCATGGCGCCCAGGGGATTATGAGAATTGGATTGCCAGGTTCGGGTCTTAATCGGCGGCCGGGGCCACGCCTGAGGGTTGGGCCCAGCCCAGATGCTGGCCGCCGTCGAGGGCGATCATTTGCCCGGTCATGGAGGGTGCGTCAAGGATGAATCGCAGCGCGCGGCAGATTTCCTCGACCCCGATCGGGCGGCGCAGCGGCATCATCGCCCATTGGCGGCGAAATTGCTCGGGGGTTTGGTGGACGCTCTGCAAGGTCGGCCCGGGCCCGATGGCGTTGACGCGAACCTCGGGCGCCAGCGCCAGCGCCAGCGTTTGCGTCAATCCCCAGAGGCCCATCTTGCTCACCGTGTACGAGACGAAAAAGGGCGTCGGGTTCCACACCCGTTCGTCGATCAGGTTGACGACGTTGGCGGGAACGCCTTTCGGCCGGCGGCGGGCGAATTCCTGGATCAGGACGAACGGCGCGCGCAGGTTGATCTGCATGTGCTGATTCCAGGACTCGCGCGTGACCGTGTCCCACGAG
>MIAC01000092.1:6896-7055 GCA_001830475.1 Rhodospirillales bacterium RIFCSPLOWO2_12_FULL_67_15 | reverse complement strand
GAGCGGTTGTAGTGGATCGCCACCGTCCAGCCGGTCTCGGCGAGCGCGAGCGCGAGCGCGCGGCCGATGCGCCGGCCGGCGCCGGTGACGAGCGCGGCTCTCGCCGGCGGCGCGGAAGAGGGCGTGTCCGTCATGGCGTCGCGCACAGGGGCAGATTGG
>MIAC01000092.1:2326-6854 GCA_001830475.1 Rhodospirillales bacterium RIFCSPLOWO2_12_FULL_67_15 | reverse complement strand
GCGGGGGGAGAGGGATACGAAGGGTTGGCGCGTCGCCAAGACGCGCCTTACCCGAAGTTGGGTGAGGGGGGTGATTCCACATATTCGGATCATGGTCTAGTCCACGGGCATGTAGGCATAGCCCTTGTTTTGAAGCACGATCAAGTTCTCCCAGACGTTATCGGCGATCGTGACGAAGGGCTGGACGTTGTCCTTGGCGACCTTCTGGACGCCCATGGCGACCGCGCAAACCTCCACCGGCACGCCCGAGTCTTTCAGCTTCTTGAGCGTGGCCTGGGCGCCGGCCATGTTCTTGATCTTGTCCTTTTCCTTCTCGAAGTTCGTCGCGTTCAGCGTCTTGGTGACGAACTTGGTCGCGGGCCCGCGGATCAGGACCATGAAATCGGGCTGGATGCCGCGCTTCTTGAGCGATTCGGCGGTCTGGCGGATCAGGTCCATGCGGTCGTTGAATTTTTTCTCGTCGCCGACGGTGACGTCCCAGGCCGTCTTCGCGCTGGCGACGCCCTTGAAGATGTCGGCGCCCTCGGCCCGCGCGGGGTGGGGCTGGGCGAGAATCGCGAGAACAAGGAACGCGGCGCGGGCGGTTGCTTTCATCGTTTGGGCCTCCTCGGTTTGACGCGGCTTGCGCGGTTCGGCTTAGGCCGCGCGCCCTCCCCGCGGAGGCGGGGATCAGGGCGCATCTTTTGACGCGCGCGGGGATTCGCCCGCGCGCCGGCAATTCTACCCGGTTCGGAGGACTGGGGCGAGCGGCGGCGCGAAGTTTTCGCGGGTTTGGCAAAACGGCGGAACTCCATCACCAGCGCCCGATAGACCGGACGCTTGAACGCGACGATCAGGTTGGGCAGCTCTTCGAGCCGCGCCCATTTCCAGGCGCCGAACTCGGGGTCCGCGTCCGCGTCCAGCCGGATGTCGGCGTCGCGGCCGGTGAAGCGGAGCGCGAACCATTTCTGCTTCTGGCCCCGGTAGCGTCCGCCCCAGGAACGGGCGGCGAGCGCCGGCGGCAGGTCGTAGGCGAGCCAGCGCCGGATTTCGCCGACGATGCGGGCGGAGGCCGTGCCGATTTCCTCGGCGAGCTCGCGCTGGACCGCGCGGCGGGGACTTTCGTCCGCGTCCAGACCCCCTTGCGGAAGCTGCCACGCCTCGCCCGGCGTATCGAGGCGCCTGGCGACCAGGACGCGGCCGCGCCGATCGAAGAGGACCGCGCCGACGCCCAGCCGGTAGGGGCGGCGCTTGGAGTCCTTCCGCGACACGATCAGCGCACCTGCCGGCCGGCGACGGCGGAGACGGGAACGAGCGCGATGCCTTTGCCTTCGAGCGTGGAAATCCAGGCAACCAGCCGATCGAGCGTCACCGGCAGCGGCTGGGCCAATCCGACCGCGGCCTTGCCGCTGCGGGCGAGGGTTTCAAGCTCGGCGAGCTTCGCCTCGATTGCGGCGCGGGATGGCTCGGCGTCGATCATCACGTCGACGACGGCCGCGGGCTGGCCGAGCGCGGTCGCGACGCGCGGGACCAGCGTGTTCGGAGTCCCGCCCCCGTCCACGATCATCAGGCCCCGCTTGTGCAACCCCTCCATGATGGGACGAAGAGCCTGCTCCTGGGTCGCGATGTCGCCTTCGGGCGTGGTGAGCACGCCCACGTATCCCGCGCCGCGCATGAGCGTTTGTTCCATGCGCTTGATGTTGTCCGCGGGCGGGACCGAGGCCTGCAATGCCGCCGGGCCTTCGTCCACGATCGGAAACTTCGCCGAGCGGACCGGCAGCATGAACAGCACCTCGTGACCCGACTGACGGGAACGGGAGACCCAGTCGGCAAGGCTTTTCGCCGTCGAATCGAAGGCGAGCGTCACCGCGCCGGGAAGGCGGCGGATCGATTCGATCCCGCCCGGCCGGTTGAGGCCGAGCCGGCCGACGACGATGGCGATGCGCGGCCGCGTGTCGTCGGCCGCCGGACCGGGGCGGGCATAGACCTGCCACGCGCGCCGGCCGTCGCGGCCGACTTTGGGCAGCGGCCCTTCCGCGCCTTGCTCGACGAGCGCGGTATCGGGCGCCGGCACCAGCGGCGGATCGGCGGGCCGGTCGGGAATGCGCGCGAACGCGTCTTGGTTGACCGCGGGCCCCACCAGCATCGCTCCGACGCTCTGCGGCGCCACCAGCACGTTCAGGCCGCCGCCTCCCGCCTCGCCCCCTTTGGCCTTGCCTTTGCCCTTGGTTGCGGCCGGCGCTTCCTCCTCGGCCGGCGGCGGCGCGAGCGCCGATTGGAGCCGCGCCCCGGCTTCGAGCCTGGGCCGCGCGACTTCCACTTTCGCCGTCGGTTTCAAGATCCACCACGTTACCCCGCCGAGAGCGAGCAAGAGAACCGCCGCCGCCGCGCCGGCGACGGCGATCTTACGGCGCTTGTCGAGCCCTCCCCACAACGCACCCAAGCCCTTTTTCTTCTTGGGTACGCCTTCCTCGCCTTCCTCGTCTTCGGCGTCATGTGCGCCCTTGGCGCCGCGCTTCTTGGGCTCGTCGGATTCTTCTTCGTCGTCCGACGGGGCGGGATGCGCCGGGCCGAACAGCTTGCCGCCGATCTTTTCGCCCAGGATCTTACGCCCGAGCGCGCGGAAATCCGGCAGGCGCAAGCCTCGCTTCGGCGGGGCTTCGCCTTCCTCGTCGGGCTCGGGCTCGGGCTTCGGCCGGGGCTTCGCTTTTGGCGGTGCCGCCACGTCCGCTCTCCGTCAACTTGGCGAGGGCACGATCTAGGAACGGGTCTTGGCTGGCGCTTGGGCCGGGGCGGGCGCCGGAGCGGCGCCGAACAGCGCAAGCCCGCGCAACAGATCGAGCGCGCGCTGCAACTGGTAGTCCTGCGCTTCCGGCGGCTGCCCGGGCGGAACCGCCTCGGGCGGCTTGCGCTCGGGGGCCTTGCCTTCGGCCGGAGTTTCCTCGCGCTTGGGCGCGTCCAGCGCCCCGCGCAAATCCGCCTCGCCGCGGCGCGCGGCCGCCGGCGCTTCCTCGATCCGCGCCTGCTTCACCTCGATGTCGGGCTCGATCCCTTTCGCCTGGATCGAGCGGCCCGACGGCGTGTAATAGCGCGCGGTCGTCAGCCGCATCGCGCCGTGGCCGGCGAGCGGAATGATGGACTGGACCGAACCCTTGCCGAACGACTTGACCCCCATGAGGATGGCGCGTTTGTGGTCCTGCAACGCGCCGGCGACGATCTCGGAGGCCGAGGCCGAGCCGGCGTTGATCAGCACCACCATCGGCGCGCCGCCGAGAACGTCGCCCGCCTTGGCGTTGTAACGCTGAATGTCTTCGGCCTTGCGCGCGCGGGTCGAGACGATCTCGCCCTTGTCGAGAAAGGCGTCGGCGACCGCGACGGCCTGTTCGAGCAGGCCGCCCGGATTGTTGCGCAAATCGAGCACCACGCCCTGCAACCCTTTGGCATCCGCGCGCAGCTTGTCCACCGCCTTGGACAGGCTCTTGTCGGTCTGCTCGTTAAAAGCGGTGATCCGGATGACTCCGATATTGCCCTCCATCCGCGCGCGCACCGAATCGACCTGAATGACGGCGCGGGTCAGGGTGACGTCGAACGGATCGCGCGTGCCGCGGCGGATGGTGAGCTTGATGTCGGTGCCGACCTTGCCGCGCATCTTCTCCACCGCCTGCTCCAGGTTCAGGCCTTGCACCGGTTCCTTGTCGAGATGGGTGATGAAATCGTTCGGTTCGATCCCGGCCCGCGCCGCCGGGGTGTCGTCGATCGGCGAGATCACCTTGACCAGGCCGTTCTCCATCGTCACCTGGATGCCGAGCCCGCCGAACTGGCCGCGGGTCTGGACCTGCATTTCGCGGAAACTTTTGGCGTTGAGATAGCTGGAATGGGGATCGAGCGCGGCGAGCATTCCGGTGATCGCGGCCTCGATCATCTGCTCGTCGGTGGTCGCATCGACGTAGTCGGCCCGCGCCCGTTCGAACACGTCGCCGAACAGATTGAGCAGCCGGTAGGTTTCCGGGCTGTTCTTCGGTTCCTCGGCACCAGCCGGAGTGGTCCACGCCGACCACGTTGTCCACGTCGCCAGCGCGATCGCCGCGAGAATTGCTTTTTTCATCCGCTCACCTTGCCGTTGCTTGCCGCCAGCCAGGGCAGAGGATCGAAGGGCTGCCCGCCGCGGCGGATTTCCACATAAAGCCGGGGCCGGCCCTTGTCGCCCGGGCCCATGACGCCCACCGGTTCGCCCGTTTCCACCCACAGGCCGGGGACGCCGTCGATGCGGGTCAGACCCGCGAGGAGCGTATGATAGCCGTCGCCGTGATCGAGGATCAAGAGTTGGCCGTAACCGCGGAATACGTCGGCAAAGACCACGGATCCGGCAAACGGGGCGACCACGGTCGCACCGGCCTGCGTTTCCAGCGTGAGGCCTTTATGGGTCAGGCCCGTCGCCACCGCCTGACCATAGCGGATCACGACTTGGCCGACCACGGGCATGGGAAGCTGCCCGCGCGCGCGGACGAACGGCGTGGTCGAAGGCGAAAGCGGGACCGCCGGCACGCCC
>MIAC01000092.1:608-2304 GCA_001830475.1 Rhodospirillales bacterium RIFCSPLOWO2_12_FULL_67_15 | reverse complement strand
CGTCTATCCGGGGAGCCTGGGCGGCGGAACCGCGGCCGCGCGTCTGTTCGATCTCGAGTCGCGCCATCAACTCGTTCAGCCCGCGCGCCTCGGCGGCGAGCTGAGCGAGACGGCGTTCCAACGCACCAGCCTCGGCCGAGGTTTCCCGCACCAGCGCCGAACGGCGGGCGAGCGTCTCGTCCAGCGCACCGCGCTCCTGGGCGAGCTTGGCCGCCGCCTGGGCGTGGCGAGCGAGGACGCGCGCGGCTTCCGTCTGGGACGCCCGCACCTCGTCGAGATCGGCGCGGACTTCGGCGGCCCGGCGCTCGATCTCCGTCACCGCCGCCCGCAGCAGGATCGCGCCCCTCACCACATCCGACGGCGGAACCGGGTGGGCGAACATGGCCTCCGGCGGATAAAGCGCGAGCCGCTGCAACGCCATCACCGCCGAACCGACCTCGGCGCGGCGCGCATTCAGGCGATCCGCGACCATGGTCTCGGCGCGGTTGAGCGCGGCGATCTCGGCTTCGAGGCGCGCCAACGTCCGCTCGCTGTCTTGCGCGGCGCGCGCGGCGGCGACGGCGCGGGAGCGAACCGTCGCGACCTCGGCGCCGAGGTCGGCGGCGCGCTTCTTCATTTTTTCGCTTTGCTCCCGGTCGCGGGCGATGTCCTGCTCGAGCTGTTGCAGGCGGCGGCGGGGATCGTCCTTGGTCTCCGCCAGAAGCGCGGGGGCGAGCGCGACGAGCGCGAGGGTTATCGCCAGAGACCGGAAAAACTTGCGGCGAATATAGGTCATTTCCGGGCGGCGGCTTTCGCCACGGGTTCCGCCACCAGAAGCGAACGTCCGGTCATCTCCCCGGGCTGGGCGAGGCCGATCAGTTGAAGCACCGTCGGCGCGACGTCGGAGAGCCGTCCATCGCGCAATTGCCGAACGCCCGGCGGCCCGTTCACCAGGATCGCCGGAACGAGGTTGAGAGTGTGGGCGGTGTGCGGCTGGCCGGTTTCGCGATCCTGCATCTGCTCGCAGTTGCCGTGGTCGGCGGTGATCAGGAGCGCGCCGCCAGCCTCGACCAGCGCGCGCTCGAGCCGGCCCAAGCAGCGGTCCACCGTCTCCGCAGCCCGAATCGCGGCGGCGAGCACGCCGGTGTGCCCGACCATGTCGCCGTTGGCGTAGTTGACCACGATGAGATCGAAACGGCCCGATTGGATCGCTCCGACCAGCTTGTCGGTCACTTCGTCCGCCGCCATCTCGGGCTGCAAGTCGTAGGTCGCGACCTTGGGCGAGGGCACCAGGATGCGTTCTTCGCCGGGGAACTCCTGCTCGCGCCCGCCGTTGAGGAAGAAGGTGACGTGGGCGTATTTCTCCGTCTCGGCGATGCGGAGTTGCTTGAGCCCTGAGTCCGCGACCACCTCGCCCAGGATGCGGGTCAGGTTGTCGGTGACGAAGAGCGCAGGGTACAGCGGGTCGAGCTCGGCGGAATATTCGGTCATGCCGGCGCGGGCCGCGAACGCGGGCAAGCGCGGCCGGGCGAAGGCGGAAAAGGCGGGCAGGCCGAGCGCGGCCAGGATTTCGCGCACCCGGTCGGCGCGGAAGTTGGCCATCAACAGCCCGTCGCCGTCGGCCATGCCGCGATAGCTTCCGACCACGCAGGGGCGGACGAATTCGTCGGTTTCGCCGCGCGCATAGGCCGCCTCGACGGCGGCGCGCGGTGTCTCC
>MIAC01000092.1:0-600 GCA_001830475.1 Rhodospirillales bacterium RIFCSPLOWO2_12_FULL_67_15 | reverse complement strand
GCCCTTGCCCTCGCTAAGGGCAAAAAAAGCCTTTTCCACCCGCTCCCAGCGCCGGTCGCGGTCCATGGCGTAGTAGCGGCCGGTGACGGTGGCCACGCGCACCCCGGCGATCCCTTGCGTCGCCGCCTCGAAGCGGGCGAGATAGTCGAGCGCGCTCTTGGGCGGCGTGTCCCGGCCGTCGAGAAAGGCGTGGATGGCGACCGGCACGCCCGCTCCGGCCACGATTTTCGCCAGCGCCGCGATGTGATCCTGGTGCGAATGCACCCCGCCCGGCGAGAGCAGCCCCATCAGGTGACAGACGCCGCCGCTGTTCTTGAGAGCGGCGATGAAATCGAGCAGGCGCGGAATCTTGGCGAGCGCGCCGGTCTTGACCGCCTGGCCGATGCGCGGGAATTCCTGCATCACGACCCGGCCCGCGCCCAAATTCATGTGCCCGACCTCGGAATTGCCCATCTGGCCCTCGGGCAGGCCGACCTCGAGGGCGGAGGCGTCGAGGCGCGCGTGCGGCATCGCGCGCAGGTAGCGGTCCCAGTTGGGGGTATGGGCGAGCGCGATCGCGTTGTCCTCGGCCGGCCCCCGCTCGCCCCAGCCGTCGAGGAC
>MIAC01000091.1:14449-17135 GCA_001830475.1 Rhodospirillales bacterium RIFCSPLOWO2_12_FULL_67_15 | reverse complement strand
CAGGTACCCGGCGGACACAAAGCTCGCGGCCCACACCCCGGCGGCGATGAAATTGAGCCCGACGAATCGCGCCCAGGTGAGTGTCGAAAGCCCGACCGCGAACGAGCTGACGTTGCGGATGCCGTAGATGAAGCGAAAGGAAAGAATGAATAACGTGTTGAATTCGTATAGGAGATCGAGCGCGATCTCGACCTTCGGTCGCCACTTGGGAAAGCGCGCCATCAGCGCCTCGCCGTAACGCCGGCCGAGAAAGAACCAGACCTGGTCGCCGAGGAAGCTTCCCAACCAGGCCACGAACAGGAGCTTAATCGGGTCCACGATCCCGTGGTGGGCGGCATAGCCGCCGAAGATGACGATGGTTTCGCCCTCGAGGAACGTCCAGATGAAGATGCCGATGTAGAACCAATCGCCATAGGCGTTCATGAAATTGGCGATTTCTTCCATCATCGGCGGGGAGTCCGGATCATCGGCGGGTCATGCCCAGGGGCGCGAGGTTCACCTATCCGAAAGAACCGCGCCCGGTCAAGAGAAGAGGCCCTCTCATGGGCGAAGGATTTTGCCGGGATTCATGATTCCGTCGGGGTCGAGTGCGCGCTTGATCGCGCGCATCACCGCGAGCGCCTCGCCGTGCTCGGCGGGCAGGAACTCGACCTTGCCGTAGCCGACGCCGTGCTCGCCGGTGCAGGTGCCGTCCATGGCGATCGCCCGCAGCACCATCCGCTCGTTGACTTCCTCCGCGCGGCGCATTTCGTTCTGGTCGTCGGGATCGACGACGAAGACGACATGGAAGTTGCCGTCGCCAACGTGGCCGACGATCGGGGCGATCAGGCCGGAGCGGTCGATGTCGGTGCGCGTTTCCAGGATGCATTCGGCCAAGCGCGAGATCGGCACGCAAACGTCGGTCGCCATGCCGCGCGAGCCGGGACGGAGCGCCAGCGCGGCATAATAGGCGTCGTGACGGGCTTGCCAGAGTTTCGCCCGTTCCTCGGGCTGGATCGCCCATTGGAAGTCGGCCCCGCCGAAATCGCGCGCGAGCGCCGCCACGGTTTCCACCTGCTCGACCACGCTTTTCGCGCTGCCGTGGAATTCGAAGAACAGCGTCGGCGCCTCGCGGTGCGCGAGCTTGGAATAGCGATTGAGCGCTTTCATCTGCACTTCGTCGAGCAGTTCGATCCGCGCCACCGGCACGCCGGCCTGGATGGTGGCGATGACCGTATTCACGGCCGCCGCCAGATCGGGGAAGGCCGAGACCGCCGCCGAGATCGCCTCGGGGATTCCGCTGAGCCGGACCGTCACCTCGGTGATGACGCCGAGGGTGCCCTCCGAACCGACGAACAAGCGGGTGAGATCGTAGCCGGCAGCGGATTTGCGCGCCCGGCGGCTGGTGCGGATGACGCGGCCGTCGGCGAGCACCGCAACGAGCGACAGGACGTTTTCGCGCATGGTGCCGTAGCGGACCGCGTTGGTCCCCGAGGCCCGGGTCGCGGTCATGCCGCCAAGGGTCGCGTCGGCGCCGGGATCGACGGAAAAGAACAGTCCCCGGTCGCGCATGGATTCGTTCAATTGCTTGCGCGTCACGCCCGCCTCGCAACTCGCGTCCATGTCTTCGGGGCGCACGGCCAGGATGCGATTCATCTGCGAGAGATCCAGGCACACGCCGCCGTTGAGGGCGGCGACGTGGCCTTCGAGCGAGGTCCCGACCCCGAACGGGATGATCGGCGCCTTGCGCGCCGCGCACGCGCGCACCAGCGCGACCACTTCGTCGGTCGAATGCGCGAACACCACCGCGTCGGGCGGGTGGCCGGGATGATAGGATTCGTCGCGGCCGTGCCGCTCGCAAACCGAGGCGTTGGTCACCACCCGGTCGCCGGCGATGGCGCGAAGCTCGGCCAGAAATCCGTCGTCGAGGCGGGGCGCGGGCGCGCTCATGGACCCATCCTTCCGGCGGTCACGGTAAACCCCCGGCGCGCGTCAGGAAAGCCCGTGTCGCGGCCGAGAGGCCGCGCTCATAAAAGATGCCGCCTCCGGCGGCGCCGGGCCGCCCGTCGCCCAATCGAGCAGTTCGACCGTGTGGACGACGGGAAGCGGGCTCGCGCCTTGCAGCTGGGCGAGGCAGCCGATGTTGCCGGTGGCGATGATGGCGCCGCCGGTGGCGGCGAGGCGCCGGATCTTCCGCTCCTTGAGCCCGGCGGCGAGTTCGGGCTCGAGGATGTTGTAGACCCCGGCCGAGCCGCAGCAGAGATGCGATTCGGCGGGCTCGCGCACCGCGAAGCCGGCCTCGGCGAGGAGGCGCTTCGGCGCTTCGCGCACTTTTTGCCCGTGTTGGAGCGAACACGCGGCGTGATAAACGACGATGGGCGCGCTCTCGATCTTCGCGCCCGCGAGGCCGAGCTCGGCCACCCATTCGCTCACGTCCTTGGCGAGCCGGGCGATCCGCGCGCCCCGCGCGGCCCACTTCGGATCGTGGCGGAGCAGAAAGGCGTAGTCCTTGACCGTCGTGCCGCAGCCCGAGGCGTTGACGACGATGGCGTCGAGCCCGTCCGCCGCGTCCGTTTGTTCCCACGCCGCGACGTTGGCGCGCGCCGCCGCTTCGGCCGAGGCGGCGTCGCCGATGTGATGGGCGAGCGCCCCGCAGCAGCCGGCGCCTTCGGCGACCACCACCTCGCAGCCGAGCCGGGTCAGTAGC
>MIAC01000091.1:13562-14404 GCA_001830475.1 Rhodospirillales bacterium RIFCSPLOWO2_12_FULL_67_15 | reverse complement strand
CGCGAAGACCTGGGGCCGGTCCACCGCCGAGGGCGCCGGCAGACGCGCGGGCGCCAACGCCGCCATGACTCCGAGCCGGCCGGGTAACATGGCGCTGAACGGACGAATCAACTTGGCGCCGAGCAACGCCAGCCGGAACAGGCCGGGCCGCGGGAGAACGAGCGATAGCAGCGCGCGCAAGAGCCGCTCAGGTCCCGGGCGGCGCACGTCGCCAGCGATCCGCGCGCGCGCGATGTCCGAAAGGCGCATGTAGTCGACCCCCGAAGGGCACGTCGTCATGCAGGCCAGACAGGTGAGGCAGCGGTCGAGATGCTTGACCGCCGTCGGCGGCGCATGGGCGCCGCGCTCGAGCATGTCCTTGACCAGGTAGATGCGCCCGCGCGGGCTGTCGAGCTCGTCGCCGAGCAGGACATAGGTCGGACAAGTCGCGAGGCAGAAACCGCAATGCACGCACTTGCGCAAAATCCCGTCCGCCTCGCGGATGTCGGGTTCTTCGAGCTGGGCCGGAGTGAAGTGGGTTTGCATGCGTCTACACGCCTTCAAACATCCGGCCGGGATTGAGGCGGCGGTCGGGATCGAACCCCAGCTTGATGCGCCGGGTGAGCTCGGCGAGCGCCGGCGGCGGCGGCTGAAAGACGGCGATGCGCGCGCGCAACGATGCCTCGGCGCGGATCAGGGTCGCGTGCCCGCCCGCGGGCGGCAGCACGCCGCGCACGACCTCGGCGCCGGCGTCGGGCAAAGGATCGAGCGCGAGCCAGACCAGCCCTCCGCCCCAGTCGAGAAAGAAACGCCCCTGGAGGCGCGCGAGGATCGCGCCCGCGACGCGGGCGCCGTCGGCGGGC
>MIAC01000091.1:1985-13403 GCA_001830475.1 Rhodospirillales bacterium RIFCSPLOWO2_12_FULL_67_15 | reverse complement strand
CCCTCGATCCGGAGCGCGGTGACCGATGCGCCGGCGCGGGCGACCAGATCCACCGCCGACGTCTTGGCGGAATCAGCCGGCAGATACGCCGCGGCCGCGGCCTCGTGCGCGCTCGCGAGCGTTTCGCGCATCGCCGCGACGGCGGCTTCCGCCGCCAGCCCGAAGACGAGAACGGTGCGGATTTTTTCCGGCTTGGGCACGACCTTGACCGTCACGTCGGTCAACGCCGCGAGCGTGCCGTAGGAGCCCGCGATCAGCTTGGAGAGATCGAAGCCGGTGACGTTCTTCATCACCCGGCCGCCCGACTTGAACGTCTCGCCCCGGCCGTTGACGCCGGCAAAGCCGAGGATGTGATCGCGCGCCGCGCCGCTCTTGAGCCGTCGCGGCCCCGAGAGATTGCAGGCGATCGCGCCGCCCAAGGTCCCTGCGTCGCGCCCGCCGAGGAGGCCCGAAAGATCGGGCGGATCGAAGACGAGCTCCTGGCTTTTTTGCGCGAGCGCGGCGCGCACGTCGGCGAGCGGGGTTCCGGCGCGGGCGGAAAGGACGAGCTCTTCGGGCTCGTAGAGGGTGATGCCGGCGAGGCCCGAGAGATCGAGCAGCGCGAGATTCTCGGGCAGCGGCCGGCCGAGGGCGCGCTTGCTGCCCCGCCCGCGCACCTCGAGCGCGCCTTTCGCCGCGGCGAGCGCGGCGGCAACGTCGGCGGGCCGCGCCGGCTTGAAAACCTCGGCCATCGTTCAGAATCTCGGCAGATCGGGGAAGCGCGTCTCGTTCTTGTGCACGCGCATCATGCCGTGGTCGGCGCAGCGATGCAGCGTCGGGAACACCTTGCCGGGATTGAGCAGGCCGGCGGGGTCGAAGGCGCACTTGAGGCGGTGCTGCTGCTCGAGATCGACGGGGGAAAACATCTCGGGCATCAGATCGCGTTTTTCGATCCCGACGCCGTGCTCGCCGGTGAGCACGCCGCCCGCCGCGACGCAGGCGCGCAGGATGTCGGCGCCGAACCGCTCGGCGCGCGCCAGCTCGTCGCCGACGTTGGCGTCGAACAGGATCAGCGGGTGCAGGTTGCCGTCGCCGGCGTGGAAGACGTTGGCGACGCCCAGGTTGTAGCGGCGCGACAGCTCCGCGATTTTGGTCAGGACCTCGGGCAGCCGGCGGCGGGGAATGGTGCCGTCCATGCAGAGATAATCGGGCGAGAGGCGCCCGATCGCCGGAAACGCGCCTTTGCGCCCGGCCCAGATGCGCTCGCGCTCGGCCTCGTCGCGGCTGATCGCGAGCGTGGTCGCGCCGGCGGAACGCGCGATGTCCTCGACCCGCCGGACGAGATATTCTACTTCCACCGCCGGGCCGTCGAGCTCGACCAGGAGCAGCGACTCGACGTCGAGCGGATAGCCGGCGTGGGCGTATTCCTCGGCCGCGCGGATCGCGGGGCGGTCCATCATCTCCATCCCGCCCGGAATGATTCCGGCGGAGATGATTCGCCCGACGCAGTCGCCGGCGGATTCGTTGCTCGCAAACCCCATCATCATGGCGCGGGCCGTTTCCGGCGATTTGAGAATCCGGACCGTGACTTCGGTGACGATGCCGAGCAGGCCCTCGGACCCGATCACGACGCCGAGCAGATCGAGCCCGCCCGCGTCGAGATGCTTGCCGCCCAAACGGACCACCTCGCCCGACATCAGCACCAACTCGACGCCGAGCACGTTGTGGGCGGTGAGGCCGTACTTCAGGCAGTGCACGCCGCCCGAATTCTCGGCGACGTTGCCGCCGATCGAACAGGCAATCTGGCTCGACGGATCGGGCGCGTAATAGAACCCGGCGTGACGAACGGCTTCGGTGATGCCGAGATTGGTCACGCCCGGCTCAGCCACCACGCAGCGGTTGGCGAAGTCGACCTCGAGGATCCGGTTCATGCGCGCGAGCCCGACGGTGACGGCGTCGGCGAGCGGCAGCGCGCCGCCCGAAAGGCCGGTGCCGGCCCCGCGCGGCACAATACGCACGTTGTTGGCGTGGCAATATTCGAGAACCCGGACGACTTCGTCGGTTCCGCGCGGCAGCGCGACCAGCATCGGCAGCTGCCGATAGGCCGACATCCCGTCGCAGTCGTAGGCGCGGAGCGCGTCTTCGCCGGCGATCACGCCGTCCGCGCCGACCCGCGCGCGCAAATCCCGCGCGATTTCGGCGCGGCGCGCGATCACGGATTGATCGGGTTCGGGCATGCGCATGGGCCGGCACTCCCTCGAGACGCGGCCTCGATGGTAGGCCACGAATCCGGGGAAGAAAACGCCAAATCGCGCGCGGAGAAAGCCGGAAAAGCCGCGGGGGATTAGCCCTGGCGGGACTTCATCCGCGGGTTTTTCTTGTTGATGACGTAGACGCGGCCGCGGCGACGGACGATGCGGCAGTCCTTGTCCCGCTTTTTCGCGCTCTTGAGGGAATTTCTGATTTTCATGACTTGAGCCTAGATCGGATCGTTTGGCGGGCGAGCGGCGCGGACAATAGGGAGGGCCTAAGGCCCTGTCAACGCCGGGCGGCCCGGCCCTGGAGCGACGGTTTCTCGAACCTCGCCCAGGCGATCCGATGGTGACCCGCCTTCGCGCCTGACGGCGCTTCGGCGGGCTTGACCGCCGGAGCCTCGGCGAAGGCGGGCGAAGGAATGGCGGCGGCTTGGAAAAAATGGTGGGCGGTACTGGGATCGAACCAGTGGCCCCTACGATGTCAACGTAGTGCTCTACCGCTGAGCTAACCGCCCTTGGAGCCCGTCCGAATTGCGGCTTTTACTGTCCGGGCTCCGCCTTGGCAAGGGCGGCCGGAGCCGGTGCGAAACCCTCGTTTTGGCGTTGCACGCGCGCGCACCCGCCCGTAAACAAGGTCTCCTCGCAATCCCAGGATATCCCTTTGTCCTCCGAAAGCCTCCTCGGTTCCGCCCACCCTGCCTTCGTCTACCGGCCGCTCGAGCCCGCGGCGGCGCCCTGCGACGTGCTCGAGCCTAGGCGGCAGACGGCGCCATTCGTGTTCGCCTCGCCCCATAGCGGACGCACGTATCCCGACGCGTTCCGCGCGGCCTCCCGGCTCGATCCGGTCACGCTCCGGCGCTCCGAGGATGCTTTTCTCGACGAGCTCTACGCCGCCGCGCCGCTCTTCGGCGCGCCGCTCCTGCGGGCCCATTTCCCCCGCGCCTATGTCGACCCGAACCGGGAGCCCTTCGAGCTCGATCCGGCGATGTTCGAGGACCGGCTGCCGGCGCACTGCAACACTACCTCGCCCCGGGTGACGGCGGGGCTCGGCACCGTCGCCAGGGTCGTGACCAGCGGCGAGGAAATCTATCGGCGCAAGCTGCGTTACGAGGACGCGCTCGAGCGCATCCAGCGCTTCTACCAGCCCTACCACGCCGAACTCGCGAAGCTGGTCGCGGACACGCGCCGCCAATTCGGAATCTGCGTTTTGATCGATTGCCACTCGATGCCGTCGGTCGGCGGACCGATGGACCAGGACCCGGGGCGGAGGCGCGTCGACGTGGTGCTCGGCGACGCGCACGGAACTTCGTGCGCGCCGGCCGTCATGGATACCGCCGAGCATCTGCTCAAGTCGCTCGGCTTCGTCGTCGCCCGCAATGTTCCCTACGCCGGCGGTTACACCACCCGTCATTACGGACAACCCGGCGAAGGCGTGCATGCCCTTCAGGTCGAGATCAACCGCGCGCTCTACATGGACGAACGGGCGGTCGCGCGCGGGCCCGGCCTGCCGGCGCTCGCGGACAAGCTCGCGCGTTTCATCGACCTCATGGTGCGGACGGATCCCAAGACCCTCGGTACCCGATGACCGCGCCCCGGATTCAACCGTTCGCGGCCAACGCCGCCATCGTTCGCGAAGCCCGCGCCGGCGATCTTCCGGCGATCCAGGCCATCTATGCCCATCACGTCCGGCACGGACTTGCGAGCTTCGAGAACGATCCGCCCGACTTGACCGAGATGACGGCGCGCTGGCAAAACGTCGTCGCCAAGGGCTTGCCCTTTCGCGTGCTCGAAGCGGACGGAAAAATCGCCGGCTTCGCCTACGCCGCGCCCTATCGCGCCCGCGTCGCCTATCGCTACACCGCCGAGGATTCGGTCTATGTCGCGCCCGAGGCCATGGGTCGCGGCTTCGGGCGGATGCTGCTCGCCGAAATCGTCGCGGCGAGCGCCAAGGCCGGCATGCGCCAGATGGTCGCGGTCATCGGCGATTCGGCCAATGTCGCCTCGATCGCGTTGCACCGGCGGCTCGGCTTTCGCCAGGTCGGCACCCTGATCGCGGTCGGCTTCAAAAGGGGCCGCTGGATCGATTCGGTCCTGATGCAGCGGCCCTTGGGCGAAGGCGACACGACGCTCCCCGAGGCGTGAATAACCGTCGCCGCAGGGAGGGGCGCGAAAAAATCGGGGCCGCTCGCGAGAGCGGCCCCTAGTCGTTTAGGGGGAATATCTCACAGGGGAGAACCTGAACACGCTTGGCCCCCATCCCTGCCCGAACAGTTTAAGCCCCGGCCGGGACCGAAAGCAACAAAAAACAACATATATCCACTAAATACCACATGCTCGGCTCCTCCCCCGCACCCCTCGTCCCCGCAGGCTGGCATGGCCCTTGCTTTGCTTGGGTTGGGCTTGGAGTGGGAGTTTGCGATGACGCGAGCCGTTCTTATTGTCGGATTCATTGCCGGTCTGGCCGCCTTAGGCTCCGCCGAGGCCGCCCCCGTTGCGCGCCAAGCCATTGACGAACCTTGGAAAATATGCGCCGCCCAGGCCGCGCGCCAAGAGGCGGCGTTGGGCCTGCCGCGCCATATTCTGAGCGCGATCGGCAAGGCCGAATCGGGCCGCTTCGACGAAGCCGGCCGGGCAAATGTTGCCTGGCCCTGGACCGTGACCGCGGAGAACGAGGGGCGCTTTTTCCCGTCCGCCGCCGAGGCCTTGGCCGAGGTCCGGCGCCTCAAGGCCCGGAAGATTTCGAACATCGACGTCGGCTGCATGCAGGTGAACCTGGGCTATCACGGGTACAACTTCGCCAGCCTCGAGGAGGCGATGGACCCGGCCGCCAATACCGCCTACGCCGCGCGGTTCCTGAAGACCTTGCGCGAAACCTCGGCGGATTGGATGGAGGCCGCCGGGCGCTACCATTCGTCTCAGCCCGAGCGCAACGGACCCTACCGCGCCAAGGTCGCCCGTCTCTGGGACGAAACCAAGCGCGACGAAGCCAAGCGCCCCGCCGCATACGCGGCGCCGACCGCTTTCGCCGCCCTGCAGGCGCGGGGCGGGGCCACAAGGGGAGCGAATGCCCGCGTTCCGTCCGCGGCACCGAACTCGTTCATCCGCCCATCGGCGGTGCCCATCGACTACGAGCGCACCGCGCTTCTCAACGCGAACTTCCGCGCCGCGCGCGAGCGTCCAGGCGGCGAGAGTGGCGCGATCGTCGCCGGCGGCGCGGATGCCGCCGCCAACCGGGCGCGGATGGAGGCCGAACGCCTCCGCGCCTTCAACGCCCGCCACGCCGCTCCGGGCACGCCGGCGGCGGCCGACCGCTTCGCCGCCAAGCGCGCGGGCGATCTCGCCCGCTGGCGCGCGGGCGAATCCCCGCGCGCTCATCAAGATGCGCCCTTACCGGGGCGCGCGACTCGCCCCGGCGGAGAATCTTACTGAACTAGTCTTCCCGGGCGAACGTGGCGTCCCCGGTCATGGCGAGCGCGCCAGCGGGCGTAACCGCCCAGACCCTGGCCGAGCGGCCGCCCGCACCGGGTATTCCCTCGACGGTGAAGGGCGCGGTGTCGAACAGCGGGCTCACGGCGCGGTACGCGAAGCGGGAAAGCCGGGCTTGGGGCCGCTCGCGCCGGATCAGATCCATGAGCAGCGTCGCGATCAACGGCCCGTGCACCACCAGGCCGGGATAGCCCTCGACCCCGGTCGCGTAGGGCTGGTCGTAGTGAATGCGATGGCCGTTGAAGGTCAGCGCCGAATAGCGGAACAGCATGACCGGGTCGGGCGTCACGGTGCGCCGCCAGATTGCCACTTCGGGTGCCGCCGCGGCGGCCGGCGTAGCCGCCGGAGGCGGCATTTTTAATGAGCGCAGGCTCTCGCCCGCGACGCCGGGCGCCGGAACCTCGCGGTAGACGATGTCGTGCTCTTCCTTGAGCGCCGGCCCCTCCGGGCCGGAAATTTCGTGATCCACCCGGACGAACACGAGCGGCCCGGCATGGCCTTCCTTGAGCGCGACGTCGGCGATGCGCGAGACGCGGGTGACGGTATCGCCGATCCGGATCGGGCGCAGGAACTCGATCCGCCCGCCCGCCCACATTCTTCTCGGAAGCGGCACCGGCGGCAGGAACCCGCCGCGGCGGGGATGCCCGTCGGACCCGAGGTCCGACTGGCGCGCGGCGGGGCGGAAATAGAGCCAATGTCCGCCCGGCGGCAATAGGGTGTCATGGGTCGGAAAAGGATCGTCGCGATCCAAGAGCGCCGCAAGCGCGACGATCGGCCACGGCGCGACGATGTCCGAAATCGTCTCATGCCGGCCGATCCACGTCCTGAGATGGGCGAGGTCGAGGGTCATGGCGCGAATTCCCGCCGGATCGCTGCGCTATGCTCGCCCAAGGCCGGGACCGGACGCAAGAGCGTCTCCGTATCCGGCCGGCGCGCGGGCGGCGCCGGGACTGCGACCGCGCCCATGGGTGTCGGGGTTTCGGCGCGCCGGAGCGCCGGATGGCGCGAGAACTCGGCGACCGAGTTGACGAACCCGTAGGCGATCTCGGCCGTTTTCAGTTTTTGCGCCATGCCCTCCCGGGTTTCGCCGGCGAAGACTTGGGCGATCGCGGGCAAAAGCTGCGCGCGGTTTTTGACCCGCGCGACGTTGTCGGCGAACGGACCCTCCTTGGCCCACTCGGGACGCCTAAGGATGCGTTTGGCGAAGCGGGCCCATTCGCGCTCGTTCTGGATCGAGATGACGATCCGTCCGCCGTCGGCGGTCGCGAACGATTCGTAGGGCACGATCGAGGGGTGGCGGAGCCCGACGCGGGCGGGCGCGGCGCCGCCGTAATCGTGGTGGAGGAGCGGCACCGCCATCCAGTCGGCCATGCCGTCGAACAGCGAAATCTTGACCGTCTCGCCTTCGCCGGTGCGGCCGCGGCGGATCAGCGCTTCGAGGATGGCGGCGTGGGCGTACATCCCGGCGGCGATGTCGCAGACCGAGACGCCGACCCGGGAAGGTCGATCGGGCCCGCCGGTCACGGAAGCCAAGCCGCTTTCGGCCTGGACCAGCATGTCGTAGGCGCGCATGTCGCGATAGCTGTTGTCCTCGCCGTAGCCGGAGATGTCGCAGACGATCAGGCGCGGATGCGCGCGGCGAAGATCGCCGGCGCCGAAGCCCGCCCGCGCCGCGGCGCCGGGAGCGAGATTCTGGATGAACACGTCGGCCCGCGCGACGATGCGGCCGAGGAGCGCCTTGTCGTCGTCGCGCTTGATGTCGAGAACGAGCGATTCCTTGCCGCGGTTGAGCCAAACGAAATAGCTGCTTTGCCCCTTGGCCGCGCGGTCGTAGCCGCGCGCGAAGTCCCCCTCGGGCCGTTCGATCTTGATCACCCGGGCGCCAGCATCGGCCAGCCGCGAGGAGGTATAGGGCGCCGCGACCGCCTGCTCCAGCGCCACCACCAGGATCCCGTCGAGCGCACCCACGCCTTTGCCCTCCCCGCCCTTAACGCTTCGGTTCTATAGCGGCCCGGGGGTGCGCGGCAAGGCCGGCTGTGCTAGCGTGCCGCGCAACGAAAGAATGGAACAGGTCTCATGAATCGCACGATCACGGTCGAAATCGCGCCCGGCGAGTTGATCGACAAGATCGCCATCCTCGAGATCAAAATCGCCCGCATCGCCGACGCGGCGAAGCTTCGCAACGTCCGCGCCGAATGGGAGACTCTCACCCGCGCCCGCGACGCGGCGATCGCTTCATCGCCCGAGATCGAGGCTGAAACGGCGGCGCTCAAGCGCGCCAACGAGACGCTGTGGGAGGTGGAGGACCACATCCGCGAATGCGAGCGGAACAAGGATTTCGGCCCCCGCTTCGTCGCGCTGGCCCGTTCCGTCTACGTCACCAACGACGCGCGGGCGCGGATCAAGCGCCGCCTCAACGAACTGCTCGGCTCGCGGCTGATCGAGGAAAAGTCCTACGCGAGCTATTGACCGGCTCGCACGACGCCATGAGCACCGCGCTCCGATCGCTCGATTGTCTGCTCGCTTGGGAACGCCGCCGCGCGCGCCGCCCCGCGCCGGCGCGGGGGCTTTTGCTCGTCGCCGCCGGCGGGCTCGGCGACGCCGTGCTGTTGGCGCACGTGTGGCCGCGCTTTCGCGCCCTCGCCGGACCCGGCGAGCCGGTCACCCTGGTCCTGCGCCAGGACGCGGCCAGGATGAAATTTCTATTCGGCGGCGACGTTGTTGTCCGCGCGGTCGATTTCCACCGCCTGCGCCGGGGTTTTTTCTACCGTCGTCGCGTGTTCGCCGAAATATACGCGCTGAACGTCCGGCTTGCCCTCAGCGCCGATTATCTCCGCCATCCTTGGCTCGACGAGGCGCTCGTCGCCGCGGCCGGAGCGCCCGAAACGGCGGCCATGATCGCGCGGCCCTGGCCGAAATACCAAGACGCGCTCGATCGCAACCGGCGCCGCTATTCCCGGACGTTCGAGAGCGGCCCGCGCGTGCGCGACAAGATCGTGCGCTGGACCGACTTCGCCAACTGGCTGGCGGGACGGAACGACCCGCCGCCCCAGGCGCGCCTTCCCGACGCAGGTCTGCCGCCCCCGGCGACCGTCACGGCTCCGCTGGTTATCATCCAGCCGTTCTCGGCGGTGCAAAGAAAGCAGGTCCGGCCCGAACTCTGGCGCGCGGTGATCGCCGCGTTGCCGCGCGAAGCCGAGATTCGCATTACCGGCAGCGCCGGCGACTTCGCCCTCCATCCCGAATATCGGGAACTGCTCGATCCGCCCCGGGTGCAGTTCGACGACGCGACGTTCGCGGAGCTTGCGCCGCGCTTGCGCGCGGCGAGCTTGGTGGTGTCGGTGGATACCGCGCTGCTGCATCTCGCGATCGCCGTCGGCGCGCCGACACTCGGGCTCGCGAGCGCGGCCTACGTCGGCGAGATCGTCCCCTACGATCCCGCCGTCATCCCGCCCCGGGTGCGGTTTCTTTACGCCGATATGCCGTGCGCCGGCTGCCTCGGCGATTGCCCGTTTCCGCCCGAACGGGGCATGTATCCGTGCGTTGCGCGGCTCGACCCCAAGGCCATCGCCCGCGAGGCGGCGATCATGTACGAGGCCGGACACACTTGACAGGGGCCTGCGTGCGTTTGATGTATATACAGGGATTGACACGTGGCATCACGGGCGTTAGTTTGAAAGCAACCGTGTCATCGCCCCCTTCCTTCGGGAAGTCCCGAGGAGGTTAACCTCATGACGCTCACTCGCGTATTCAAATCGGGCAACAGCCAAGCCGTTCGTATTCCGGCCGAGTTCGCCTACGCCGATGTGAACGTCGAGTTGGCAATCACGCGGCTCGGCGACGTCATCACGATTTTTCCGGCGCGCCAAAGCTTGAAGGACGCCGTGGCCGCCCTGCGCGGCCTGCCGAAGCCACCGGCCGTCGAAAGGCGTGAACCCATCGAAGTCCCCGTTCGGAAACGGGACTGACAAGGCCGCAGGACTTTGGCCTACCTCATCGACAACAATATCGCCATCCATGCCCGCGACGGCACGGATGCCGTCCTCGACAAATTGGCCGAGCATGACGGCGCCGTGCTGCTATCGGCCTTGAGCCTCGCCGAATTGCAACGCGGTCTTTACAAGGACCCGGCATCGACGGCGCTGCGGCAAGTCCGGTTGGAGATTCTGCTGCGTTACATTCCCGTTCTGCCGTTCGATGCCGCCGCCGCTCATTCATATGGCCGGATCATTGCTCAATGCGGATGGGCCAGAGGGCGGGATTACGATCGGATGATTGCCGCGCATGCCATCAGTAGCGGCTCTATTCTGGTCACCGACAACGATGCCGATTTCCGCGACATCCCGGACCTAGCAATAGAAAATTGGGCCACCCGAGCATGAACGGGACAAAATAAGGTCGGTTTGGCGTCACGACCGACCGCACGCTTCGCCACTTTCCCAGGTATTCGGATGAGAATCTTCTGACCTCCGTTATCCGGCGGAATACACCTTAGCACCCTGTCCGGTTTTCCAGGACCACCTCATAGTTCAATACGAGCGCGGCAAATCGAGCACGTGCTCGCCCAAGTAGGCGAGAATGAGGTTGGTGGAAATCGGCGCCACCTGATAGAGCCGGGTTTCGCGGAACTTGCGCTCGACGTCGTATTCCTCGGCGAAGCCGAAGCCGCCGTGGGTTTGCAGGCACATGTCGGCGGCCGCCCAGGAGGCGTCGGCGGCGAGCAGCTTCGCCATGTTCGCTTCCGGCCCGCACGGTTTCCCTTCGTCGAACAGCCGCGCCGCCTTCGCGACCATCAAATCCGCCGCCTCGGTCTGGGCGTAGGCGCGCGCGATCGGAAACTGGATGCCCTGGTTCTGGCCGATGGGGCGGCCGAAGACCTGGCGGGCGCGGGCGTAGTCGCGCGCGCGGCCGATGAACCAGCGGGCGTCGCCGACGCATTCGGCCGCGATCAGGATGCGCTCGGCGTTCATGCCGTCGAGAATGTAGCGGAATCCCTTCCCTTCCTCGCCGATGAGGCCTGAGGCCGGGACGCGGAGATCGTCGAAGAAAACCTCGGTGGTCGCGTGATTGATCATGGCCCGGATAGGCTTGATGGTGAGGCCCTTGCCCCTGGCCGCGCGCATGTCGATCAGGAACACGCTCATGCCTTCGTGCGATTTTTCCGCTTCGGCGCGCGGCGCGGTGCGCGCGAGCAGCAGCATCAGATCGGAGTGCTCGGCGCGCGAGGTCCACACCTTCTGGCCGTTGATGCGATAGCCGTCGCCGTCCTTGACCGCCTGGGTGCGGATCCGGCTGGTGTCGGTGCCGCTGCTCGGCTCCGTCACCCCGAAGGCCTGCAAGCGCAACTCGCCCGAAGCGATCTTGGGCAGATACGTTCGTTTCTGCGCCTCGCTGCCGTGGCGCAAAATCGTGCCCATGGTGTACATCTGGGCGTGACCGGCGGCGCCGTTGCCGCCGCTTTTCTGGATTTCCTCCAGGATCGCTGCCGCCTCGCGCAAGCCCAGCCCGCTGCCGCCGTAAGCCTCGGGGATCAGGGCGGCGAGAAACCCGGCTTCGGTCAGCGCGCGGATGAATTCGCCCGGATACTTCCGTTCCGCGTCGAGCCTGCGCCAGTATTCGCCGGGAAAGTTGGCGCACACCGCGCGCACCGCGGCGCGAATCTCGGGATAGCTTTCGTCGGCGGACGGGGCGGGCATGG
>MIAC01000091.1:1310-1791 GCA_001830475.1 Rhodospirillales bacterium RIFCSPLOWO2_12_FULL_67_15 | reverse complement strand
GCGCATCGCCCATCTGGCGGCCATTACCGTGGTCGTCCTCCAGACCTGGCTCGGCGAGATCTGCCCGCTCACGATCTGGGAGAACCAGCTCCGCAGTCTCGCGAGCGAGGAAGGCGTCGGCGCGAGCTTCATCGCCTACTGGCTGGAACGGCTTCTTTACTGGCAGTTGCCGTCGTGGGCGTTCCTCGCCATTTACTCGGTCTTCGGGGCGCTGGTGCTGGCGACCTTTGTCGGGTATCCGCCGAAGCGGCGCCGGTTACGCCGCAACGACGAGGTTCTCCGCGAATCCGTGCCGCTCGCCGGCCGGCGCGTCGCCGATATCGGCTGTGGCGATGGCGCGCTGGTTCGGCTCATGGCCCGCGCCGGCGCATATGTTACCGGCGTGGACAATAATTCCGCCCAGCTCGCCAAGGCCGCCGCGACGCCGGCCGCCGCCGGCGAAACTTACGTCATGGCCGGCGGCGAACGACTTCCGTTTCCG
>MIAC01000091.1:0-1275 GCA_001830475.1 Rhodospirillales bacterium RIFCSPLOWO2_12_FULL_67_15 | reverse complement strand
GCTCCATCATATTCCGCCATCGGCTCAAGGGGCGGCGCTCGCCGAGGCGGCGCGGATTTTGCGCCCGGGCGGGCAAGCCTACGTCGTCGAGCCGCTCGCCGAGGGCGCGAACTTCGAACTGACGCGGGCGGTGGACGACGAAACCGAGGTTCGCGCGGCCGCCTACCGGGCGCTCCGCGCCGCCGTCGCCCAAGGCCTTTTCCGCGAGAAACGGGAGACGGTTTACGTCCATCCCGTGCTCGCCGAGAGTTTCGAAGCCTTCGTCGAGCGCATGGTTCGCATCGATCCCGGGCGCAAGCCGGCCGTCGCCCGCCACGAAAACGAACTCAAGCAACGCTTCCGGCGCCTCGGCCGCCCCACGCCTTCGGGAATGGTCTTCGACCAGCCGATGCGGGCGAACCTGCTGGCGCGGGCTTGAGCAACCGCTCGGCCCCAGGCATGATCCGATTTCGTTCCGCACCCTGGAGGATGACCATGGCCAAAGCGAAAAAGAAAAAGCCCGCGCGCGCGAAGAAGAAGCTCGCGGCGCCCTTCGTCATCCCCGCGCCGAAGGCGCCGTCGCTGCCGGTCGCGGGGGAGAAAGCGCGTTTTCCGGTCCGGCGCATCTACTGCGTCGGGCGGAACTACGCCGAGCATAGCCGCGAGATGGGGCACGACCCGACCCGCGAGTTGCCCTTTTTCTTCACCAAGGATTCCCACAGCCTAGTTGCCAGCGGCGGCGTGTTCCCCTATCCCTCCATGAGCCAGGACGTCCACCACGAGATCGAGCTGGTCGCCGCCGTCGGCCGAGGCGGCAGCGACATTCCGATGGAGAAGGCGCTTCGCCACATCTTCGGCTACGCCGTCGGCCTCGACATGACGAGACGCGATCTGCAAGGCGAGGCGAAGAAGACCGGCCGGCCCTGGGAGGTCGGCAAGGCGTTCGCCCACGCCGCGCTCTGCTCCAAGATCCGCCCCGCGACCAAGAGCGGCCACCCGGTGAAGGGGCTCGTCTGGCTCAAGATCAACGGCGAGATGCGCCAAAAGGGCGATCTTTCCGAGATGATCTGGAACGTCCCGGAAATCGTCATGCACCTCTCGCGCCTGTTCCCGCTCTCAGCCGGCGATCTCATCTTCACCGGCACGCCCTCAGGGGTAGGCCCGGTCAAGAAAGGCGACGTGCTCGAAGGCGGCGTCGAGGGCATCGCCACCCTCAAGGTCCGGGTCGGCTGAAGCGGCAGGCGAATGCCTGCGCCGCGCTTGCACCGGCCCTCCACCGGGGGTGCACCGGACGAA
>MIAC01000090.1:30020-31619 GCA_001830475.1 Rhodospirillales bacterium RIFCSPLOWO2_12_FULL_67_15 | reverse complement strand
TGAAATTGAACACACCCCGGTGACGGCCGAGCACCCGGCCGGACAAATCCGCGATCTCGCCCGCCGCCGCTCCGCCGGGGCGGAGTCGTTCCACGGTCCGAGCGTAATTTCCGCCGGGGACGAAGCAGATGTCCTGGCTGTCGGGCTTGGCCGCGACCGGAACTTTGAGCCTGACCGCGCGCGCGCGGGTCTCAATCTTGCCCATGTCGCCCAAGGGGAAGCGGAGCAGGGAAAGCTGCGCCCGGGTGGTCGCGAACAGGAAATAGCTCTGGTCGCGGGCGGGATCGGCCCCGGCGTGCAGTTCGGGTCCGTCCCGGGCCGCGACGCGGCGGACGTAATGGCCGGTCGCCAGCGCGTCGGCTTCGAGGTCGCGCGCGGTCGCGAGCAGGTCGCGGAACTTGACCGTGCGGTTGCACGCGACGCAGGGAATGGGCGTCTCGCCGGCGAGATAGGCGTCGGCGAAAGGCTCCATGACCTCGGCGCGGAAGCGGGATTCGTAGTCGAGGACATAGTGGGGGATCTCGAGCGCGTCCGCCACCCGGCGCGCGTCCAGGATATCGCGCCCGGCGCAGCAGGTCCGCCCGCCGGGCCTATCGGTTTCGGCGCTTGTGCGCCCGGCGGCGCGGCCGTGGTCATAAAGCTGGAGCGTGACTCCGACCACGTCGTAACCTTGCTCCTTGAGGAGCGCGGCGACGGTCGAGCTGTCCACCCCGCCCGACATGGCGACGACGACGCGAGTGAGCGCGGGCGGCTTATCGGAAACAAGAAGATCCATGGCGGCAATATAAGGCTATCCGCCCGCGCGGCAAAGCCGCCGCTCAAGCGTCCCGGTGCTCGCCTTTCTCGGTCACCGGGTCGGCCAGCGTCGCCAGCGTCACCGAGCGGCAGTCGCGCCGGTACAGCACCAGCACGACCCAGACCGACGCCAGCGCGAGCGCCCACGGCTGGATGAACCACGACAACGCCGCCAGGCCGAAAAAGTATGCCCGGAGCCCCCGGTTGAAGCTGGAGACCGCCCGGGTCACCAGCATCGCCGCCCGGGGCGCGAAGTCGGCCCGGTCGGGGGCGTCCTGTTCCGCCGGCATCGGCGCCGAGGCGACGAGCACTTGCGCGAAATTGAACTGGCGGAGCGACCAGGCGAACTTGAAGAAGGCGTAAACGAATATGCCGACCAGGACCAGGAGCTTGATCTCCCACGTCTCGCGCGAGGACGCGGCGATGAACGAGATGCCCGAGGCCACCGTCTGGACTTGATCGACGGCGCCGAGAATGGTGACCAGACCGGCGAGGATGAAGAGCGTCGCGGTGGCGAACAGGTTGTCGCTGCCGAGCATCGACGACAGCGCCGCCACGTCGGCGATCCGGTTGTCCCGTTCCAGCAGCCGCCGCATCCAGCGCAGCCGGTACTCGTGCAGCGCGCTGGCGAGCTCGCGCGTGCCCCAGCGGCGGCGATCGGCGTAATAGGTGTAGCCGACCCAGCAGACAAAGAACCAAACGAGCGCGAGGGCGTCGAGTAGCGGCAAAATCGGCGGAAGGGCGAAGGTCATGGCGGTCACAGATTAGCAGGCTACCGGAGAACTCCCATGGAGCTGCGTTACG
>MIAC01000090.1:25712-29970 GCA_001830475.1 Rhodospirillales bacterium RIFCSPLOWO2_12_FULL_67_15 | reverse complement strand
CCACGCCCGGTTTATATACGGGCGGCCTGCGCCGCCGGGCCAGATTGGCAGGAGCGGCGGCGAAGGCGATGCTCAGCGCATCGGCGAGCCGTCGCGACGAACCAGATGGCCCGCCGGGCCGTAACCCTCTCGGGACACACGGAATTGACCGAATGGCGTCGTCATCCGTCGCTCGCGATGCGTTCGGCATCGCGTCGCTCCGGCCTCCTAGCCCTCGGTCAATTCCGGTGTGTCGCAGCCTCATGGGAGTTCTCCGGTAGCCTGTTAGCCGATCTTCACGGTGGTGTCGGTGACGAAGGCGTAGGGCGGAATTTCCAGGTTCTTGGGCGCCGGGCCTTTGCGGATGCGCCCCGAGGTATCGTAGTGCGAGCCGTGGCAGGGACAGAACCAGCCGCCGAATTCGCCCCGGGGCTCGCCGGTCTTCTGCCCGAGCGGGATGCAGCCGAGATGCGTGCACACGCCGACCATGATCAGCCATTCCGGCTTCTTGGCGCGGGCTTCGTCCTTCTCGGGGTCGATGAGCTTGGCGGGATCGGTTTCGCGCGCGGTCTTGATCTCCTCGGGGCGGCGGTGGCGGATGAACACCGGCTTGCCGCGCCAGGTGACGGTGATCGCCTGGCCGACCTGGATGGGCGCGATGTTGACCTCGGTCGAGGCCAGCGCGAGCACGTCGGCGGCGGGGTTCATGCTGTCGATCAGCGGCCAGATCGAGAGCGCGGTGCCGACCGCGCCGACCACGCCGGTGGCCACGATCAGGAAGTCGCGGCGGCTTTTCTGGTCGTCCGACCCGAGATCGCCGGGCGCGGTCGAGGCCGTGCTTGCCATGGAATTCCTCTCGGGATGTCGTTGTCGTTGACGGCGGCGAACGGCCCCGGGAACATCGAAACGGCGGCCGGCCGGCCGCCGCTTCCGCTACCCTGGGGCCCGACCAATCTAAGGGGAGGCCTCTGGCGAGGCAAGGGTTCGGGACCGAAGCCGGGGGTAACCCCAAGCCCACGCAACCCATTGCCGAATGGGGAATATAAAGGTTTTCCCATGAGCGCCGATAAGCCCGGCCCCGTCCGCCCGCGCCCCGATAGGGGCGCACCATTTAATGCGCGCGGGGATTCGCCCGCGCGCCTCCCTTCGGCCGATTCGAGCGCCGCCGCGAGCGAATCGTCGTGCGAAGGCACGCCTAACGGCGTGACGCGGCAAATCAATAAAGGCGGCGGGGATTCGCCCGCCGCCGGCGTCCGGCTCGCGCTCTATCAGCCCGACATCCCCGGGAACGCGGGCAACATTCTGCGCACCGCCGCCGGACTCGGGGTGCCCGTGGACCTGATCGGTCCGCTCGGTTTCGTTCTCGACGACAAGCGCCTGAAGCGCGCCGGGATGGACTACCTGAAGCACGCCGACGTCGTCCGGCATGGATCCTGGGAGGCGTTCCGCCAGGGCCTCGGCCCGCGCCGGCTTCTCCTCCTCACCACCCAGGGCGAGAGGACTTATGTCGACTTCACGTTCCGCCCGGGCGACGTGATCCTGATGGGGCGGGAAAGCGAAGGCGTGCCCGCAACCGTCCACGCCGAGGCCGCGGCCCGGCTCCGGATTCCGCTCCGCGCCGGACTTCGGTCCTTGAACGTGGCCGCGGCGGCGGCCATGGTCTTGGGCGAGGCGCTCCGGCAACTGAACGGCTTTCCGAAATGACTTAGGGCACGCACCATGAGCGGCGAGGGTTACGGCACGCCGGAACGGAAAGAGCGCGCGCGAGTGTGGTTCGAATCCCTGCGCGACCGGCTCTGCGCGGCGCTGGAAAAAATCGAGGACGAGGTCCGGGGCCCGGCGAAGGAATTCGGCGAAGCCGGGCGCTTCGCGCGGAAGTCCTGGTTAAGGCAAGGGGTCGAAGGAGACGGCGGGGTCATGGCCGTCCTCCGCGGCCGCGTCTTCGAGAAGGCGGGCGTCAACGTCTCGACCGTCGCGGGCGAGTTCTCGGAGGAATTCCGCGCCCGCGTTCCCGGCGCGGGCCAAGACCCCCGCTTCTGGGCCTCCGGCATCTCGGTCGTGATCCACCCCCGCTCGCCGCGCGTTCCGATCGCGCACCTGAACACGCGTTTCATCGTCACCACCAAGGGCTGGTTCGGCGGCGGGGGCGATCTCACGCCGGTCTTTCCGGACGAGAAGGACACCGCCGATTTCCACGCCGCCTTTCGCGCCGCCTGCGACCGGTTCGATCCCGGATGGTATCCGCGCTTCAAGAAATGGTGCGACGAATACTTTTATCTTCCCCACCGGGCCGAGGCGCGCGGGGTCGGCGGCATCTTCTACGACGAGCTCGCGGAGGGCGGCTTCGCGCGCGACTTCGCGTTCACGCAAGCGGTCGGCGAGGCGTTTCTCGACGTCTATCCCCGCATCGTCCGGCGCCACATGGACGAGCCCTGGACCGAGGCCGAGCGCCAGGCCCAGCTCGTCAAGCGCGGGCGCTACGTCGAATTCAACCTGCTCTACGACCGGGGCACGCTGTTCGGCCTCAAGACCGGCGGCAACGCGGAGGCGATCCTGATGTCGCTGCCCCCGCTCGCCGCCTGGCCGTGAAGTATGGTCATGCCGACGAAGAAGCGTACTTCCAAGCGCAAATGGGTTGACCCCGACGACGCGCCGCGTCTGGGCCGGGACTGGTTCGAGCGGGCGGAAATTCGCGCGGGCGGCAAGCTCGTTCGGCGCGGACGGCCGAAATCGGCGGCGCCAATGAAAGCCGTCAACATTCGCCTCGATCCCGACGTACTTGCCCATTTCCGCGCCGCCGGCCCCGGCTGGCAGTCGCGCATCAACCTGGCGCTGCGCAAGGCAGCCGGATTATGAGGTCTATCTCCGGTCGGATCATCCTACTCCGGCCAGTTCCCTGAGTTTGGCGAGACACGCCTCCCGTCCGGCCCGGAAGTCGCCGTCGATCCACCAGCGCTCGAGCGCTCCCAACAACTCGCCCACCCGTTCGCCCGAGGGAATCCCGAGCGCCAGCGCATCGCGCCCTTTCAACGGGAACGCGACCGGCGTCCAGGCGCCCGCGTCCTCGACGAGCGCGGTCCAGGCGTCGTTGCGCCCCGGCGGCGGGTGGGGATTTTTCGCGATCTCCTCGGCCCAGGCCAGCAGCGCGAGATCGCGCGCGACGCCGGCGCCGAGCTCATGGAACGCGCGGCGGCGGACGCGGCCGTCCATCTCCGGGCCTTGCGCGACCGGCTCTGCGCGGCGCTGGAAAAAATCGAGGACGAGGTCCGGGGCCCGGCGAAGGAATTCGGCGAAGCCGGGCGCTTCGCGCGGAAGTCCTGGTTAAGGCAAGGGGTCGAAGGAGACGGCGGGGTCATGGCCGTCCTCCGCGGCCGCGTCTTCGAGAAGGCGGGCGTCAACGTCTCAAGCGTGGCGGGCGAATTCTCGGAGGAATTCCGCGCCCGCGTTCCCGGCGCGGGCCAAGACCCCCGCTTCTGGGCCTCCGGCATCTCGGTCGTGATCCACCCCCGCTCGCCGCGCGTTCCGATCGCGCACCTGAACACGCGTTTCATCGTCACCACCAAGGGCTGGTTCGGCGGCGGGGGCGATCTCACGCCGGTCTTTCCGGACGAGAAGGACACCGCCGATTTCCACGCCGCCTTTCGCGCCGCCTGCGACCGGTTCGATCCCGGATGGTATCCGCGCTTCAAGAAATGGTGCGACGAATACTTTTATCTTCCCCACCGGGCCGAGGCGCGCGGGGTCGGCGGCATCTTCTACGACGAGCTCGCGGAGGGCGGCTTCGCGCGCGACTTCGCGTTCACGCAAGCGGTCGGCGAGGCGTTTCTCGACGTCTATCCCCGCATCGTCCGGCGCCACATGGACGAGCCCTGGACCGAGGCCGAGCGCCAGGCCCAGCTCGTCAAGCGCGGGCGCTACGTCGAATTCAACCTGCTCTACGACCGGGGCACGCTGTTCGGCCTCAAGACCGGCGGCAACGCGGAGGCGATCCTGATGTCGCTGCCCCCGCTCGCCGCCTGGCCGTGAAGTATGGTCATGCCGACGAAGAAGCGTACTTCCAAGCGCAAATGGGTTGACCCCGACGACGCGCCGCGTCTGGGCCGGGACTGGTTCGAGCGGGCGGAAATTCGCGCGGGCGGCAAGCTCGTTCGGCGCGGACGGCCGAAATCGGCGGCGCCAATGAAAGCCGTCTACATTCGCCTCGATCCCGACGTACTTGCCCATTTCCGCGCCGCCGGCCCCGGCTGGCAGTCGCGCATCAACCTGGCGCTGCGCAAGT
>MIAC01000090.1:20883-25703 GCA_001830475.1 Rhodospirillales bacterium RIFCSPLOWO2_12_FULL_67_15 | reverse complement strand
TATGAGGTCTATCTCCGGTCGGATCATCCTACTCCGGCCAGTTCCCTGAGTTTGGCGAGACACGCCTCCCGTCCGGCCCGGAAGTCGCCGTCGATCCACCAGCGCTCGAGCGCTCCCAACAACTCGCCCACCCGTTCGCCCGAGGGAATCCCGAGCGCCAGCGCATCGCGCCCTTTCAACGGGAACGCGACCGGCGTCCAGGCGCCCGCGTCCTCGACGAGCGCGGTCCAGGCGTCGTTGCGCCCCGGCGGCGGGTGGGGATTTTTCGCGATCTCCTCGGCCCAGGCCAGCAGCGCAAGATCGCGCGCGACGCCGGCGCCGAGCTCATGGAACGCGCGGCGGCGGACGCGGCCGTCCATCTCCGGGCCGAGCGCGACCGGCGGCTCGGCGAGCGCGGCCAAGCGGTCGCGCTCGGCGTTCGAGAGCCTGAGCCGGGCGGCGATGCGAAGTGCGCCATCATGGTTCACGCGAACGAGCGCGGCGAGACGGCGGAGCGCGTCGGGTTCGAGCCCATCCAGCCTAAGCGCGGTCGTCGTCAGCCACGCCTCGACCCGCAGCCGGCCGACATCCCCGGCCTCGGGCAGGACGCGCTCGAGGACCCGCTCGCCCTGCATGAGCGAGATCACCGAGGCCGGATCGGGCGCGAGCAGGATGCGGAACAGCTCCGCCCTTACGCGCTCGCCCGAGAGCGCGTCGACCAGGGGCGCGAGGCCGCGGCAGGCGGAAAGAGCTTCCGCATCGGTCGGCGGGCGGCCGAAGGTCGCGTAGAAGCGGAAAAAACGGAGCAAGCGCAGCGCGTCTTCCTGAATCCGCTCGGCGGCGCGGCCGACGAAGCGGATTCGCCCCTGGGCGAGATCGAACATGCCGTCGAACGGGTCGTAGATGTCGCCCGCGAGCGAGCATGACATCGCGTTGATGGTGAAATCGCGCCGGGCCGCGTCCGCCGCCCAGTCGTCGGTGAAGGCGACCTTGGCCCGCCGCCCGTCGGTCTCGACGTCGATCCGGAGCGTCGTGATCTCGAAGTGACGCGTGCCGGTCACGGCGGTCACGGTGCCGTGGGCGATGCCGGTCGGAATCGCGCGGATGCCGGCGGCTTCGAGGAGCGCGATCACCTTCTCGGGCGGATCGCGGGTGGCGAGGTCGATGTCCTTGACGGGGCGGTGGGCGAGCGCGTCGCGCACGCAGCCGCCGACAAAGCGCACCTCGGCGCCGTCGCGCCCGAGCGCGGCGACGACGGCGCGCGTCTCCGCGAACTCCATCCACGGCTGGGGCGGGAGCTTGCCGGTCGGCGCCAAGGGCTGGGTGCGATCCTGCATCGGGCACGAATCCTGTGACTGTCCGACTATACGGCGGGGCGCGCCGGGACGGGAGCGTCAAGGACAGTCAATAGCCGAGGGACGGCGGCGCGTCCTTGGGGGCGCGCTCGATGTGGCCGGGGATCACACGGCCGTCCTGGCCCAGCGCCGGGGGACGATAGACGCCGCCCGGCTGCTCGCCGCCGGTGAGCGCGGTCGCGACGAGGGCTCCGACGAAGAGCACGAGTCCCGCCGCCGCGAGCCAGTACCACGGCCCCTGGCGCCAGTCGGGCGCGGCCGTTCCTGCCTCCGCGGCGCGGCGGGCGGCGAACCAGACCCAGCCGAAATAGACGACGAACGGCGCGATCAGCGGCAGGATGTATTCGAACAAGATCCGGATCATGTCGAGACCGGCGCGCGACGGAGGAACTCGTAGAGATTCATCAGCATCCCCGCCGTCGCGCCCCAGATGTAATAGTCGCGCCAATGGATGGCGTAGAAGTGGCGCAACTCGCCCTCGACCGACCGGCTGTGGCGCCGGTGGTTGACGGGATCGAGCAGGAAGTCGAGCGGCACCTCGAAGACATCCGCGACCTCGGTCGGGTCGGGGGCGACCGCGAAGGGGGGGGTGAGAAGGCCGACCACCGGAGTGACGTCGAAGCCGGTGCGGGTGATGTAGCGGTCGAGCCGGCCGATCACGCGAATGTGACGGCGATGAAGGCCGACTTCCTCTTCCGTCTCGCGCAGAGCGGCGTCCACGGGCAGCACGTCGCCGGCTTCCATATGCCCGCCGGGAAAGCTGATTTGGCCGGCGTGATGGGCGAGGTTGGCGGTGCGGAGCGTGAACAGGATGGTCGGGACGGGTGCGCGCGCGACGATGGGCACCAGCACCGCCGCCGGGCACAAATCGCTTTTGACGGCCATGCCCGGATTGAGATCGTGGTCGCCGCGCGTCGCCATCGCCGGCGAGTGCGCATCCGGCGCGCGGCCGTTCAAGGCGGCGAAGCGCCGAATCAGCTCCTCCAGGGTGACCGATCCATCGTGCGCGCTTGTCTTCATGGGTCGCGGTGCGTTCATGAAAGATCGTGTTCAGGAATATTCAAGTCCGGGGCGATTCGGGGGGCGGGTTGTTCCAAGGAAGAGAACGCACCCGCGCTCCGGACCCCCATCGCCGTGCCGCCCGCGGCCGGCCCTTTCACGGCCAGGCCCGCCAATTCATAATACACCGGACGCGCGATCAGGGCGTCCAATCCGGGCCGGACGGCGACATAGGGCTTGGGCCCGTCGCCACCGGGGTCACAAGCAATGCGCAAGGGGTGGTCGGGGCCGATGACGACCCAATCGTCCACGTTGGTCCTGAGCCGGAGGATCTGGTTTGTCCCCGCGCCTTGTTGCGCCAATTCGACGCCGAGAAAGGGGGCGTCCTCGACCCGAATGCGCGTTTTTTCCGCAGGCGTCGCCAGCCAGAACGATCCGTCCGCGCCGCGCGGGAGAACACGCGCGAACAGCCGCACCAGTTCTTTGCGGCCGATGGGGCTGCCGTGGTAATACCATGTTCCGTCCGCCGCGATCCTGAGGTCGATATCGCCGCAGATCGCAAGCGCCGGCGGCGTCATGCCGGTAGGCATGCCTTCGCATGACGGCCGCCCAGATGAAAGACCGGGCGCCGAGGATGCCGCCGGGTCATTAGGTTGGGGCGCCTGCGCGCCCGGCGACGGTTTCGGGTTTCGTCCTGCGGTGTCGTTTGGCAATCGTTGCGACCAATGGGGAGAAGATGTCCGTGGCCATCAATCCGCTGACCACCGTTCCATTAGATAAGACGAAGCCGGCCGCGGGCAATTCCCGCGATGTCGTCGCCGAAGTCGAGCAGATCGGCGCGGCGATCCGCGCCGCCCAGGCAGCCGTCGGCCGGGTCATCTTCGGCCAGGAACGGGTGGTCGAGCAGGTTCTGATCACGCTCTTGGCCGCCGGGCACGCCCTCTTGATCGGCGTGCCGGGGCTCGGCAAGACCAAGCTGGTGGAGACGCTCGGCATCGTCCTCGGGCTGGACGCCAAGCGGGTCCAGTTCACTCCCGACCTGATGCCCGCCGACATTCTCGGTTCCGAGGTGCTGGAGGAAACGGAGAGCGGCCGGCGCTCGTTCCGGTTCATCCAGGGGCCGGTGTTCTGCCAGCTGTTGATGGCCGACGAAATCAACCGGGCGAGCCCGCGCACCCAGTCGGCGCTTCTTCAGGCGATGCAGGAAGGCCGCGTCTCCGTCGCCGGCCACTATCACGCCCTACCGGCGCCGTTCCACGTGCTCGCCACCCAGAACCCGCTCGAGCAGGAGGGCACCTATCCGCTACCCGAGGCGCAGCTCGACCGGTTCCTGCTCCAGGTGGACGTCGAATATCCCGATCGCGCCGCCGAGCGCGACATCATGCTCAAGACCACCGGGCCTGAGGATCGCCGCCCCGAGCGCGCCATGACCGGGGACGATCTGATGACCGCGCAAAAGCTAGTGCGCCGGATTCCGGTCGGCGAGAGCGTGACCGAAGCGATCCTGACGCTGGTGCGCTCCGGCCGCCCCGATTCCTCCGATATTCCCGAGGTGCGCGAATACGTCGCCTGGGGCCCGGGTCCGCGCGCGAGCCAGGCCCTGATGCTGGGCGTGCGCGCCCGCGCCTTGATGGACGGACGCTTCGCGCCTTCGATCGACGACGTGTTGGCGCTGACGGCGCCGATCCTGCGTCACCGGATGGCGCTGTCGTTCGCCGCCCGCGCCGAAGGCGTGACGATCGAGAAAATCGTCGGGCGGCTCATTCAGACCGTCGCCTAGAGCATGATCTTCCCATATGGAACCGCCTGTGTTGCGCCGTGGCGAGGCGATCCGCCAGGCGCGCCGTGAAGGGCGATGCCAGCGCATCGGCCGAGCGGCGCAACGCCGCGGGCGCCCGCCACGGCACAACCCGGAGGGCCGGGGACTTTTGCGGCGCGGGTTCGTCGCAGGGCTCGCGAGTAGGCCGGGCTACGCGCTTCGCCCTTCTCCTGCCCGCGACGCAAAATCCCTCCGGCGCAGGCGGTTCCATATGGGAAGATCATGCTCTAGCGAAGCCAACGGCCGGAGCAGGACCATGAAGGCGGCCGGCGCCGATCTCCACCACCGGGCCGAAGTGCTGGCGGCGCCGCTGCCGCCGCTCATGGTCGCGGCCAAGCGCGTCGCCAGCACGGTCGCGCAAGGGGTGCACGGCCGCCGCCGCGTCGGCCAGGGGGAAACCTTCTGGCAGTTTCGCCGCTACCAGCCCGGCGATTCGACCTCGCGCATCGACTGGCGGCGGTCGGCGAAATCGAGCCATCTCTACGTCCGCGAGACCGAATGGGAAGCAGCGCAAAGCGTCTGGCTGTGGCGCGATGCCTCGGCCTCGATGGACTATGCGTCCGCGCCCGAGGTCGGCCCCAAACGCCGGCGGGCGGAGTTGCTGCTGCTCGCGCTCAGCGTGTTGCTGGTGCGCGGCGGCGAGCGCGTCGCCGTGCTCGGCGCGGGGC
>MIAC01000090.1:18066-20763 GCA_001830475.1 Rhodospirillales bacterium RIFCSPLOWO2_12_FULL_67_15 | reverse complement strand
TCATCGGCGACTTCCTGTCGCCGCTTCCGGAGGTCAAGGCCGCGATCGCCGCCTTCGACGCCCTCGGCGTGCGCGGGCACATACTCCAGGTGCTCGATCCGGCCGAGGAAACGCTCCCCTTCTCCGGACGGGTGCGCTTCCTCGGGCCCGAGGCGGAAGGCGCGGCGCTGATCGGCCGGGCCGAAACCGCCGGGGCCGACTACGTCCGGGCGATGGGGGCGCATCAGGCGGGGCTCGCCGATCTCGCCCGCTCGGCGGGCTGGGGTTTCCTGCGCCACCGCACCGATCATTCGCCGGAGACGGCGTTGCTCGCCCTTTATCTCGGGCTCGCCGAGCCCGCGCTAGGATAACGTGTTCACCCTCGGGCCGTTCGCCTTCGCCGCGCCGTGGGCGCTGCTCGGCCTGCTGGCGCTGCCGGCGCTCTGGTTCCTGCTCCGCCTGATTCCGCCCGCGCCGCGCGAGGTGGTGTTCCCGCCGGTGCGGATTCTGATGGCGCTGGCGCGGCGCGATGAAACCTCCGCGACCACGCCGCCGTGGCTGATCGCGCTTCGCTTCGCGCTCGCCGCCGCCGCGATCCTCGGGCTGGCGCATCCGATCCTGAACGCCGAGCCGGGTCTGAAGGGCGCGGGGCCGCTGGTGCTGGTTCTCGACGACGGCTGGGCGGCGGCGAAAGGCTGGTCCGAACGCACCGCCACCGCCGTCCGCCTCGCCGATCGCGCGGGGAGGGAAGGGCGCGCGGTGATCGTGCTCGGCACGGCGGCGCGGACCGAGCCCCCGGCGCCGGCGCCGTTCTCCGCCGCGGCCGCGCGAAAGCGCATCGAAGCGATGCGCCCGAAGCCCTGGCCCGCGGATCGGAGCGCGCCCGCCGCGGCGCTCCTCGCCTGGGCCGAGGAAAACCGTTCGCCGCCCGCGCCGGTGGCGTGGCTGAGCGACGGACTCGAAGCCGCCGAGGGCGAGGCGCGCGCGTTCGTCGAGGAACTTGGCCGGATCGGCTCGGTCATGCTCGCCGAGCCTCCGCGCGAGCGGCTGCCGCTTCTCCTGCGTCCGCCCCGAACCGAGGGCGATGCGCTCGCGCTGACCGCCGATCGGGCCGCGGCGGGTGCCCGGCGCGAGGTTTCCGTCGTCGCCTACGGCGACGATGGCCGCCCGCTCGCGCGCGAGATACTCGTCTTTCCCTCGGGGCGCACCAACGGCGAAGCGCGCATGGCGCTGCCGTCGGAGTTGCGCAACCGGCTCACCCGTCTCGAAATCGAAAACGAGATCGGCGCGGGCGCGGTCGCGCTCGCCGACGAGCGCTGGCGCCGCCGCCCGGTCGGGCTCGCGGCGGGCGGAACGGTGCAGGAGGATCAGCCGCTGCTCGGCGATCTTTATTACCTGGAACGCGCGTTGGAGCCGTGGGCGGAAGTGCGCCGCGCGCCGGTCGCCGAACTGCTCGCGCGCGCTCTCGCCGTGTTGGTGCTCGCCGATCCCGGCCCGTTGCCGGCGGCCGATTCGGCGGCGCTCGCGCGCTGGATCGAAGCGGGCGGCGTGGCGGTGCGCTTCGCCGGGCCCCGGCTCGCGACCGCGACGCAAAACGTCTCCGGCGAGGATCCCGAACCATTCCTGCCGGTGCGGTTGCGCGCCGGCGACCGCGTCGTCGGCGGGGCGCTGACCTGGGAGCGCCCGGTCGAGCTCGCGGCTTTCGACGACAAGAGCCCGTTCTTCGGGTTGCCAGTGTCCGCCGACGTGCGCGTGCGCCGCCAGGTGCTGGCCGAGCCCGCGCTCGATCTCGCCGAGCGCACCTGGGCCCGGCTCGCCGACGGCACGCCGTTGGTGACGGCGGCGCGGCGCGGGCGGGGCTGGCTGGTGCTGATCCACGTCACCGCCAACGCGCAATGGTCGGATTTGCCGCTGTCGGGGTTGTTCGTCGGGATGCTCCAGCGCCTGGTCGCGCTGAGCCAGGGGGTGGCCGCGCATCTCCCGGGGCCGCCGCTCGCGCCCGAGGCGACCCTCGACGGCTTCGGCCGGCTCGGATCGCCGCCCGCGGACGCCCAGGCGATCGCCGCGGAAGCCTTTGCCGGCGCCCGCGTCGGCCCGCGCCATCCGCCCGGCTTCTACGGCGAGCGCGGCGGCGTGCGCGCCCTCAATCTCGCCGATTCGGTTCCGCTGCTGAAGACGTTCCCGCGCCCTGCGAACGTCGAGACGATCGCTTACGGCGCAGGCGTCGAGACGGATTTGCGCCCGTGGCTGCTCGGGCTCGCTTTCCTGCTTTTGCTCGCCGATCTGGTGGCGAGCCTCGCGCTGCGCGGACTTTTGTTCCGACCCCTGAGCGCCGCGTCGGCGCTGGTGCTGGCGCTGACGCTCGCCCAGCCGGCCTTGGCGCAGGAGCGGCGCGCCGGCTCGGCCGCGGCCGATCCGGAGGCCGCCGCGCTCGCTGCGAGCGCGGATCCCACGCTCGCCTACGTTCTCACCGGCAACCGCGAGACGGACGAAACGAGCCGCGCCGGACTCGAAGGCCTCGGCGTCATCCTCCGGCGCCGCACCGCCGCCGAGATGGGCCCGCCGGTCGGGGTGGATCCGGAGCGGGACGAACTCAGCTTTTTCCCGCTCGTCTATTGGCCGCTCGGCGTGGCGCAGCGGCCGCTCGGCACGGTCGCCGCGGCGCGCCTAAACGCATTCATGCACCAGGGCGGCACGATCCTGTTCGATTCGCGGGGC
>MIAC01000090.1:15900-18026 GCA_001830475.1 Rhodospirillales bacterium RIFCSPLOWO2_12_FULL_67_15 | reverse complement strand
GCCAGCTCGATCTGCCGGCGCTGGAGCCGGTCGGGCCCGATCACGTGCTGACGCGCACGTTCTATCTGCTGCAGGAATTTCCCGGCCGCTTTCCCGGCGGGCGGCTGTGGATCGAACGCGCGGGCGAGCGCGTCAACGACGGCGTGTCTTCGGTCATCGCCGGCGGCGGCGACTGGGCGGCGGCCTGGGCGGTGGACGAGGTGCACCGGCCGCTCTTTCCGGTCATTCCCGGGGGCGAGCGCCAACGCGAGTACGCTTACCGCTTCGGCGTCAACGTGGTGATGTACGTGCTGACCGGCAACTACAAGTCGGACCAAGTCCACGTCCCGGCGATCATGCAAAGGCTAAAAAGATGACGAGCGTGATTTTCGCGCCGCTGGTTCCGGCGTGGCTGGCGCTGCCGGGCGCGGCCGCCGCGATCCTGTTGCTCGGGTTCGCGCTCTGGCGCCGCGCGCCGGGCGCGCTTTTGCGCGCCGGCGCCCTCGGCCTGCTTGCGCTCGCGATCCTGGACCCGCGCCTGGCCGAGGAGACGCGCGAGGTCCGCCCCGACGTCGCCGTGATCGCGGTCGACCGCAGCGCGAGCCAGAGCGTGGACGGTCGCATGGAACGCACCGAGACGGCGCTCGCCGCCTTGCGCGCGGCGCTCGCCAAGCTCGGCAACGTCGAGGTGCGCGAGATCGAGGCCAAGGACGACGAGAGGGGACCGAGCCGCGGCGCCGAGGCCGAGGGCACGCGGCTCTATTCGGCGTTGGAGCGCGCGCTCGCGCAAGTGCCGCGCGGCCGGCTCGGCGCCGCGTTCGCGTTGACCGACGGCCAGGTCCACGACGCGCCCGACGCGGCGGCGGCGAAAAACGCCGCCGCTGTCGTCTCGGGGCCGGTTCATGTCCTGCTTTCCGGCCGGACCGGCGAGCGCGACCGGCGGGTGGCGATCGAACAGGCCCCCGGGTTCGCCATCGTCGGCAAGGAAGCGTCGCTCGTTTACCGCATCGACGACCCCGAAACCGGCGCCAGCCCCGTGACCGGTCGCAGGCTGGCGCGGGTCAAGATCGTCCGCGACGGAACCCCGGTCGAAGACTCGCTCGTGCCGGTGGATGCGCCCCAGAGCCACGCGTTCGTCGTCGAGCACGCCGGGCCGACGCTGATCGAGATCGAGGCCGAAGCGGTTCCCGGCGAATTGACCGTGGCCAACAACCGCTCCCTTGTCGCCGTCAACGGCGTGCGCGAGCGGCTGAAAGTGCTGCTCATCTCGGGCCAGCCGCACGCCGGCGAACGCACTTGGCGCAACTTGCTGAAATCCGACCCGGCGGTCGAGCTGATCCATTTCACCATCCTGCGCCCGCCGGAAAAGGACGATTTCACGCCGATCGTCGAGCTCGCCCTGATTCCGTTTCCGGTCCAGGAACTGTTCGAGGCCAAGCTCAAGGAATTCGACTTGATCGTGTTCGACCGCTATCTCGAGCGCGACATCATCCCGCCTTCGCATTTCCGCAACATGGAGCGGTTTGTCCGTGACGGCGGCGCGCTGCTCCTTGCCGCCGGACCGGAGTTCGCGGGCGCGCGCAGCCTGGCGAGCACCGCGGTCGGGTCGGTGCTGCCCGCGCGGCCGACCGGCCGGGTGACGGAAGGGGCGTTCCGACCGCTACCGACGGACGCGGGCCGGCGCCATCCGGTGACCGCGGATTTGACCCCGGCCGTTCCGCCGGGTCAGGCGGGCGCGGGAGCGACGCCGTGGGGACGCTGGTTCCGCCTGATCGAGACCGCGCCCCGCTCCGGGCATGCGATCCTGGAAGCAGGGCCGGATCGTCCGCTCCTGATGGTGGATCGGGTCGATAAAGGCCGGGTCGCGCTGTTCGCTTCCGATCACATCTGGCTGTGGGCGCGCGGCTTCGATTCGGGCGGGCCGCACGCCGAGATTCTCCGCCGCCTGGTTCACTGGTTGATGAAAGAACCAGATCTTGAAGAGGAGCGCTTGAGCGCGGAAGCGAAAGGCGCGGAAATCGTCGTCGGCCGCCGCAGCCTTGCCGATACCCCGGCGACCGTCACCGTCACCGCGCCCTCAGGGCTTGCGACGACGGTGGAGATCAAACCCGATCCGGCCACGCCGGGCCGCGCGAGCGCGCGCGTTC
>MIAC01000090.1:15523-15703 GCA_001830475.1 Rhodospirillales bacterium RIFCSPLOWO2_12_FULL_67_15 | reverse complement strand
CGCGACGCCGCCGGGCGCGGTTGGATGGGCCTTCGCCGCAACGAGGCGTTCGCCGTCACCGGCGTGCGGCAAATCCCGCTCTTGCCGCCGCTTTTGGTGCTGGCGGCGGTGTTCGCGGCGCTCGCGCTCGCTTGGTGGCGGGAGGGACGCTGAAGCGTCTCAGCGCGGTTTCAGGCTGCG
>MIAC01000090.1:14469-15444 GCA_001830475.1 Rhodospirillales bacterium RIFCSPLOWO2_12_FULL_67_15 | reverse complement strand
TTCCCGGTCCCGATTTCAGTCCCGGACCGGGGACGTGACAAGTTACGCACCAGCGCTCGACGAGCCTCGCGCCGCGGTCCGAATCGGCGGCGACCGCCGGAGCGAGGGGCACAATCAGCGCCAAGGCCCAGATTAGCTGTTTCATGGTCATCGTCGGCTCGCTCGGCGTTCCCTTCGGTTTTGTGCTAAACATCCACCCATGACGTAGTCGGTCACGGTTCGGTCCGCAATAAGACATCGATTGTGGCAGATGGGATGGGGCATGAACAGGATGCGGCGAACGGCGTGGGCGTTGTTGTGGGCGGGAGCGTGCGGGGCGCTGTTGGCGTCCCTGCCCGCCGGGGCAGCCGAGCCGGAAAGCGTCGATCTCGAGCTCGTCCTCGCCGTCGACGTCTCGGGCAGCATCGATCAGGAAGAGGCGGCGTTGCAGCGCCGGGGCTATGTCAACGCCCTGCAGGACGAGCGCGTGATCAATGCGATCAAGACCGGCTTTCACGGCCGCGTCGGCGTCACCTATTTCGAATGGGCGGGCGCCCACCACCGGCGCACGGTCGCCGACTGGACCACGATCGGCGACATGCCGTCGGCCCGGGCGTTCGCCGATTGGCTCGAGGCGCAAACCATCGGCGCCGGGGCATGGACCTCGATTTCCGGGGCGATCGATTTCGCGCTCCAGCGCTTCGCCGAAAGCCCCTATAAGAGTCGGCGACGAGTGCTCGACATTTCCGGCGACGGCCCGAACAACAACGGCCCCTACGTCGCCGAGTGGCGCGACCGGGCACTGGCCCAGGGAATCACCATCAACGGATTGCCGATCATCAACGAACGGCCGAGCCGCTGGGGTCTGCCGCCGTTTCTCGACCTCGACCTCTATTTCGAGGACTGCGTCATCGGCGGGCGCGGCGCGTTCATCGTGGTGGCGGAGAACTTCGCCGATTTCGCCTCGGCGATTCGCCGCAAGCTGATCCTGGAGAT
>MIAC01000090.1:12599-14374 GCA_001830475.1 Rhodospirillales bacterium RIFCSPLOWO2_12_FULL_67_15 | reverse complement strand
CGATCGATCTCGAGCTGGTGCTTGCCGCCGACGGTTCCGGCTCCATCGACGACGAGGAATTGAAATTTCAGCGCCACGGTTACGCCGAGGCGCTGGCGCATCCGCGCGTGCTGGCGGCGATTCGGTCGGGTTTCCACAAGGCGGTCGCGGTCGCCTACATCGAGTGGGGTGCGCCCCAATCCCAGCACGTCATCGCCGACTGGGCGGTGATCCGCGACGAAGCCTCGGCCAAGGCCTTCGGCAAGACGCTGATCGACAGCCCGCGCGCCGCCTTCGGCTACAACTCGATCTCCAACGCCATCGCTTTTTCCGCCAACCTGATCGAAACCAACACCTACAAGGGCACGCGGCGGGTCATCGACCTTTCGGGCGACGGGCCGCAGATCGGCGGGCGGCCCTTGGAAGAGGTGCGGCGCGAGACGGTCGCCCAAGGCATCACCATCAACGCCCTGGTGATCGAAACTCCCGCCGGGAGCTTGCGCGGCCCGGGCGGGATTCCGCTCGCCGAGCATTACGAGCGCGACGTGATCGGGGGCGCCGGCGCCTTTGTCGCGGTCGCGCGCGAGCGGAGTCGCTTTCCCGAAACCATCCTCAAGAAACTGGTGCTGGAAATCGCGGCCAGCTTCGATACGGCGAACCCATGATTCTCGTCGGCCGGTATCGCTCGCCCTTCGTCCGCCGCGTCGCGGCGACCCTGAAGCTCTACGGCATCCCTTACGAGCGCCGGGTGCTCTCGACCGTCACCGACGGCGCGGCGATCCGCGCGGTCAATCCCTTGGGCCGGGTGCCGGCGCTGATCTTGGATTCGGGCGAAACGCTGATCGATAGCGCGGCGATCCTCGATTATTTGGATGAAGCGGCGGGGCCGGCGCGCGCGCTCGTTCCCGCTCGGGGCGCGGAGCGGCGCGAAGTGCTGAAGCTGGTCGCGCTTGCGATCGGCGCGGTCGAGAAGGCGGTGGCCCTGGGCTACGAGCTCCAGCGCCGGCCCCAGCAACTGATCTACCCCGAGTGGGCGGAAAAATTGCGCGGTCAGGCCAGCGCCGGGCTATCCGTGCTCGACAAGGTTCTCAGGCAGGACAAGCAATGGCTGGCGCTCGGGCGGCTCACCCAGGCGGACGTATCGGCGGTCGCGACCTGGGATTTTCTCGGCAACATGCTGGCCGGCACGTTCGCGCCCGCCGAGTTTCCGCGCCTGGCCCAGCTCGCCGAGCGCGCCAATCACATGCCCGCCTTCGCCGAGACGCATCCGCGCCTGGACAGTTGAGCGATATTCAGTGCACCGAACCAGACGGTGCTTTCAGCGCCGCCGCCACCGCGCGCCCTATCGCGCGCCACATGGCGTGGCCCTCGCCGTCGCCGGCGACGCGCAATTCCTCCGCGCGCAACTCCGCTTGCCGGGGCGCGTCCTTGCCGTAGCGGGCGAGCAGGTTGCGCACCGCCTGTTGAATGTTTTCTTCGTCCGTCATCGCGCGTGTCCGTTTTGCAATACCCGGCGGCGCGACGTTGCGCGACTCGATCTCCCAGCGCCGGACTTGGTTTTCCCGCTCCGCTTGCCCGTTAAGGCTTGGCCCGGAAGGCTAAGCGTTCCGAGAAAATCTCACCTTGATTCCCGTCAATTTTGGGGGACTTCTAAAAAGCCCAGGGTTGTTTCCCCCCGATTGCGAGCCTAGACTCCCGATTGCGAGCCTAAACTTATGTGTATTCGCGCCGGTTCGGGGGGCGCGGCGGGGTAAGAGCGAGGCGGGGAAATCCATGGCCGCGCAGAACTGCAATAC
>MIAC01000090.1:9642-12539 GCA_001830475.1 Rhodospirillales bacterium RIFCSPLOWO2_12_FULL_67_15 | reverse complement strand
CGCCCGCGCGGCCCGGCGGGCGGCTGACGAACTGCTTCGCCTGCCAGGCCCGCCCGCGCACCGAATGGTGTGCGCTGTCGGAACCCGACCTCAAGCTCGTCAACGACGCCAAAATCGATCGGGAATACGCGCCCGGCGACGTCCTCTATCATCAGGGCGATCCGTGCAGGGGGGTCTTTTGCCTTCAGTCGGGGCTGGTGGGCTTGCGCAAGGTGGGTGCCGACGGCAACTCGGTGCTGGTGCGTCTGGCGCAGCCCGGCGACACCATCGGCTATCGCTCCTTCCTCGCCGGCGAGGAGCACAAATTGAGCGCCGAGGTGCTGAAGCCGAGCCTGATCTGCTTCATTGAACGGCCCGTGGCCCGGCGGATGCTCGACACCAAGCCCGAGCTCGGGCTTCGCTTCTTGAAGCGCCTGGCCGACGATCTCGATACGGCCGAGGACAAGTTCCTGCAAAGCACGTCCTTCGATATCCTGGCGCGGCTCGCCCATCTCCTGCTCGTGCTCAAGGACCGCTTTACCTCCGAAGAAAAGGACGGCGCGCTGAAGCTGGAGCTCCCGCTCTCGCGCCAGGACATGGCGGCGATGATCGGCGTGCGCCCCGAGACCATGTCCCGCGCCATCCGCAAGTTCGAGGACGACGGCATCGCCTACTTCTCCGGCCGCACCGTCCAAGTGCCCGACGTTTCGGTTCTTTTCGACGAAATCGACGCCGAAACCTGATTTTGCCACCCCGCGCAAAGTCCGTTAAACTGACCCCCCGCGGCGCCATCGGAGGCGGGGGCAAGTTTTATGCCGTTCGTGCTGCTGGATGAGAACAGCCATATCGTCGCCGTCTACACCGAGAACGTGGACGGCGCGGTCGAGGTCGCGCCCGACGATCCCGCGCTGAAGGAATTCATCTACCGCAACCATCCCGAGGAGGAGAAGCGCGAGAAGCTGCTGAAATCCGACCTCACGCTCGCCCGCGTGATGGAGGATTTGATCGACGTCCTGATCGAAAAGGGCGTGATCATGTTCACCGACTTCCCCGAAATGGCGCAAAAGAAGCTCCTCGAGCGGCGCGGCTTCCGCAAGGAATTCAGCTACGTCCAGAACCTGTTCGGCAACGAGCAAGGCGGCCTCGGCGACGAGGCGGCGGCCGGCGGCGAAGCCGGCCCCGACCCCAAGGGCGGCCAAGGGGGCCCGAGCGGCGGATTCCTCTGAACCCCGTCACTCCGCGGCGTCGCGGGTGCTCTCCGGCGGCGGACAGACGCAGACCACGTGCCGGTCGCCGTAGACGTTGTCGACTCGCGCCACCGGCGGCCAGTACTTGCCCGTTTTGAGCGATGCGAGCGGGAACGCGGCGACCTCGCGGCTGTAGGGATGCGCCCAATCTTCGGCCGCGATCATATCGGCGGTGTGGGGAGCGTTGCGGAGCGGATTGTCCGCGCGCGGCCAATCGCCGCGCTCGATCCGGGCGATTTCGCCCTTGATCGCGATCATCGCCTGGATGAAGCGGTCGAGCTCCGCCTTGGGCTCGGATTCGGTCGGCTCGACCATCAGCGTGCCCGGCACCGGGAACGACATGGTCGGCGCGTGGAAGCCGTAGTCCATCAACCGCTTGGCGATGTCCTCGGCGGTGATGCCGCTCGTCTCCTTGAGCGGGCGGGTATCGAGGATGCACTCGTGCGCGACCAGTCCGTTCCGGCCGGTGTAAAGGACGGGGTAATGAGGCCTAAGCCGGCGCGCGACATAGTTGGCGGCGAGCAACGCGGCTTCGGTCGCGCGCTTGAGACCTTCGCTGCCCATCAGCGCGATGTAGCTCCAGCTGATCGAAAGCACGCCGGCCGAGCCCCACGGCGCCGCCGCGACCGGGCCGATGCCGCCCGATGGTCCCGCTTCCGGCACCAGCGGGTGGTTGGGGAGATAAGGCGCCAAGTGCGCCGCGACGCCGATCGGGCCGACGCCGGGACCGCCGCCGCCGTGCGGGATGGCGAAGGTCTTGTGCAAATTGATGTGCATCACGTCGGCGCCGAGCAGGGCGGGGCGGCAGTAGCCGACCAGGGCGTTGAGATTGGCGCCGTCCATGTAGACCTGCCCGCCGTGGTCGTGGACGATGCGGCAGATATCGCGGATTCCGGCTTCGAACACGCCGTGGGTCGAGGGGTAGGTGACCATCAGGGCGGCGAGGCGGTCCCGGTGCGCCGCCGCCTTGGCCCCGAGGTCGGCGAGGTCGATGTTGCCCGCCGCGTCGCACTCGACCACCACGACCGCAAGCCCGGCCATGGTCGCGCTCGCCGGATTGGTGCCGTGCGCGCTCGCCGGGATCAGGCAGACATCGCGCCCGCGTTGTCCATTCGCCGCGTGATACTTGCGGATCGCCAGCAGCCCCGCGTACTCACCCTGCGCGCCGGCGTTGGGCTGGAGCGAGACGGCGGCGAAGCCGGTGATGTCCTTGAGCCGCCGTTCCAAGTCCCGGATCATGGCCAAATACCCCTCGGCTTGATCGAGGGGCGCGAAAGGATGGATGTCGGCGAATCCCGGCCATCCGATCGGCAGCATTTCGGCCGCCGCGTTCAGCTTCATCGTGCACGAACCGAGCGGGATCATGGCGCGATTGAGCGCGAGGTCGCGGTCCTCGAGCCGCTTGAGAAAACGCATCATCGCGGTTTCCGAGTGATGGGAGTTGAACACCGGATGGGTCAGGAAGGGCGTGGCGCGGCGGAGCGGGGCGGGGATCGCGTCCGGCGTCGCCGCATCCAGGTCGGCCGGACCGAAGGCGGGTTCCTTCCCCCCGGCGAAGGCGGTCCAGACGCGGACGAGATCGTCCTCGGTCGTGGTTTCGTCGGTGGCGACGCCGATCCTCCCGTCGCCGAAGTCGCGGAGATTGACGCCGAGGGCGCGGGCGCGGGCGAG
>MIAC01000090.1:5040-9617 GCA_001830475.1 Rhodospirillales bacterium RIFCSPLOWO2_12_FULL_67_15 | reverse complement strand
GGTCGCCCGCTCGCGCGACGACGGTATCGAAAAAGGCGGCGCTCTCCACCGCGACGCCGAGCTTCTTCAGGCCTGCCGCCAGGATCGCGGCCAGGCGATGGACGCGAAGCGCGATGCGCTTGACGCCTTCCGGCCCGTGGTAGATGGCGTAGAACGCGGCGATGTTGGCGAGCAGAACCTGCGCGGTGCAGATGTTGCTGGTCGCCTTTTCCCGCCGGATGTGCTGTTCGCGGGTCTGAAGCGCGAGCCGGAGCGCGGGTTTCCCGCGCGCGTCGATGGAAACGCCGATCAGGCGTCCCGGGATCTGGCGCCGGTGCTCCTCGCCGACGGCCATGAAGGCGGCGTGCGGCCCGCCGAAACCCATCGGCACGCCGAAGCGTTGGAAGCTGCCGACCGCGACGTCCGCGCCCCATTCCCCGGGCGGAACCAGCAGCGCGAGCGCGAGCGGATCGGCGGCGACGGCGAGCAATGCGCCGGCGGCGTGGATTTTTTCCGCCAGCCGCCGCCAATCCCTCACCCTGCCGGCGGTGTCGGGATATTGGAGCAGGACGCCGAAGACGCGCGCCGCATCGAGGTCGCGCTCGGGGTCGCCGACCTCGACCGCGAGGCCGAGCGGGGCGGCGCGGGTGCGGACGACGGCGAGCGTCTGGGGGTGGCAGGCGGCGTCGGCGAAAAGGATTTTGCTCTCGGTGCGCACGACGCGCTTCATCAGAGTCATCGCCTCGGCCGCGGCGGTCGCTTCGTCGAGCAGCGAGGCGTTGGCGATGGGAAGACCGGTCAAGTCCACGGTCGTCTGCTGGAAGGCGAGCAGCGCCTCCATCCGTCCTTGCGAGATTTCCGCCTGATAGGGCGTATAGGCGGTGTACCAACCGGGATTCTCGATCACGTTGCGCACGATCACCGGCGGCGTCGCGGTGCCCGAATAGCCCAATCCGATCATGGATTTGATCGGACGATTGCGGGCGGCAAACGCGCGCAAGGCGGCGAGCGCTCCGGCCTCGCTCAAGGGTTCGAAGGCCGGCACGCTCCCGGTCAGGATGGCGGCCGGCATGGCGGCTTCGGCGAGCTCGCCCAAGGAGGCATAGCCCAGGTCCGCCAGCATCGCGCGCGTCTCGGCCTGGTTCGGGCCGATGTGGCGGCGGGCGAATTCGCCGTCGGCGGAAAGATCGGCGAGTTTTTGCCGGGGCATCAGTGCAGACCTCCCACGTAGGCGTCGTAGGCGGCCTTGTCCATGGCGTCGTTCAGGTCCGCCGGATCGCCGAGTTTGATCTTGTAGAACCATCCTCCGCTCTCGGGGGCGCTGTTGACGGTGGCGGGATTGTCGGCGAGCGCGCCGTTGACCGCGACGATCTCGCCGCCGACGGGAGCATAGACCTCGCTCGCCGCCTTGACCGATTCGACCACCGCGGCTTGCACGCCCTTGGCGAATTTGGCGCCGACCGCGGGCAGCTCGACGTAAACGATGTCGCCGAGCTGCTTCTGGGCGTAGTCGGTGATGCCGACAACCCCGACGTCGCCCTCGATGCGAATCCATTCGTGGGCCTTGGTGAAGCGGACGGTCATGGGCGGAACTCCTTGCGCGGGCGATCTAGCTGCGCGCGGCTTGAGTGGTATCGGTGGGGGACAAAAGGAAGTGGAACGACGCGCGCCGGCAGCGGCTTGTCGCGGACGATGGCGGCAAGAAGGGTTCCCGGCCGGGCCGCGTCGGGCGCGACGTAGCCCATGGCCACCGGCCCGCCCACGGTCGGGCCGAAGCCGCCGCTGGTGATCGCGCCCACGCTCGCTCCGTCGGGTCGGGCGAGGACGGCGCCGGCGCGGGCCGGGGCCTTGCCCTCGGGGCGGATGCCGACGCGGAGGCGCTCGGGGCCTTCGCTGAGCTGGCGCAGGATCGCGTCCGCGCCGGGAAAGTTTTTTTCCGCGCGGCGGCGCCGGCCAATCGCCCAGGCGAGGTCCGCCTCGACCGGCGTCGTCGTTTCGTCGAGGTCCTGGCCGTAGAGGCAGAGCCCGGCTTCGAGGCGCAAGGAATCGCGCGCGCCGAGCCCGGCGGGTTTCACGCGCGCGTCGTCGAGCAGACGCTCGGCGAGTTTTTCCGCGAATTCCGCCGCGAGCGAAATTTCGAATCCGTCCTCGCCGGTGTAGCCGGAGCGGGTGACGAAGCAGGCGATGCCCGCGACCGGCATGTCCGCTCCGGCCATGAAGGCGAGCGAAGCCGCGGCCGGCGCGAGGCGCGCAAGCGCCGCGGCCGATGCCGGGCCTTGCAGCGCGATCAACGCGCGATCGGAATGAATCTCGAACCGGGCGCGGCCCTTCAGGCGCTCGGCGAGATAGGGAAAGACGAAGTCCTTGCGTGAAGCGTTGACGACGAGCGCGATGCGGTCGTCGCGACGTGTCGCCATCATGTCGTCGATGATCCCGCCCCGGTCGTTGGTCAGCATGGTGTAGCGCATGCGCCCCGGCTTGAGCCCGGCGATGTCGCCGGGAACGAGCGCCTCCAGCAGGGACGCGGCGTCGGCGCCTTTGACCTCCGCCTGACCCATGTGCGAGACGTCGAAAACCGCGGCCCCGCCGCGCACCCAATTGTGTTCGGCGAGGATGCCGTCGGCGTAGTGGAGCGGCATGACGTAGCCGGCGAACGGCACCATCTTGGCGCCGAACGCGCGGTGGAGGCGATCGAGCGGCGTGGCTTTAGAGTCTTTCCCGATCATTTGGAACCGCTGCGCCGGAGGGATTTTGCGTCGCGGGCAGGAGAAGGGCGAAGCGCGTAGCCGAGCCTACGCGCGAGCCGTTCGACGAACCCGCGCCGCAAAAGCCCCCGGCCCTTCGGGTTGCGCCGTGGCGGACGCCCGCGGCGTTGCGCCGCTCGGCCGATGCTCAAGCATCGACCCCCCGCGCGCTTTGCGCGCAAAATATCGAGCCGGCTTCGCCGGCGGGCGCGCCGCGCCTGGCGGGGCGCCTCGTCACGGCGCAACGCAGCCGATTCCAAATGACCGGGAAAGACTCTTAGGGTTTCGGGCGGGGCGTCGGGCACGGGGCTCTTCCTAAGGCGCGCGCGCAGGAGATCAAGGGCGTGCGATGCGGACTCGCGCGTGTCCGGACCGGACGCCCCCTCTGTCTTGCGACCTGAAAGATTCCCGGACTTGCCGCCGGACGCCGCTCGCGCGAACGTCCGCGCCGGTTACATCTTCGGTGAGAATCCCGTCGCCGAATGCGACGCCGATTCTTCTTTCCAGAGCCTCGTCTGCTGCCGCGGTCCTGAGGCCTGAGAGTTTCCGGGGTGGTTGCTCCTTCGGCGCCGGCGGGCCGTGACAGGGGCCCGGCGGACTCTCCCGCGGTAGCGTCTCGAGAAATTGTCCGAATGAAAGTCTAGGCCCGGGCGCCGGAAATGCAACCACTTAATCGGGTGGGGTCAGCGGGCGCGTTCCTGCTCGAGCCGCGTGCGGCGATTGAATTCGAGCTGTTCGTCGGAAAGCTGGAATCCGACGAAGACGGTAAAGTTCTGTCCGCTTTGTCCGGCGCGAATCGGAACCTTCATTTCCACCGTGTCGTCGGTCAGCACCATGCGCGAGACGTTGCCGGGAAAACGGGCGGTGAGTTCGAACACGTTCTTGGCCACCGGCTCGCGCTTGGCGTCGGTGAGGGTGACGAAATACCGGTAGGGCGCGATCCGGTCGCGATTGGCCGGACCCCGTTCGGCCTCGACGGCGACATAGACCCGGACCGCCATGACGCCGGTGCGATCCTTGTTCATCTCGTATTCGCAGTCGGTGAAAACCCGGATCAGGCGTCCGCTGTAGGAGATGTCGAGGATGTCCCGCCCCGGACCGTCGCGGAACCGGATCATCTGCTCGGCGTCGCCGAGGATCATGGCGCGCGAACAGGGGCCCGGCGGCGGCTCCTTCTTGGCGAATAGACCGCACGCCGAGAGCAACGCCGCGAGGCCGGCGAGAACGAGGACGGAATTAGAGCCTATCCTGGTCATTTGGAACCGCTGCGCCGGAGGGATTTTGCGTCGCGGGCAGAAGCGGGGCGAAGCGCGTAGCCCAGTCTACGCGCGAGCACTGCGACGAACCCGCGCCGCAAAAGCCCCCGGCCCTGCGGGTTGCGCCGTGGCGGGCGCCCGCGGCGTTGCGCCGCTCGACCGATGCTCAGGCATCGCTCTTCGCGCCGCGCCTGGCGGATCGCCTCGCCACGGCGCAACGCAGTCGTTTCCAAATGACCGGGATAGGCTCTAGGGCCGGGCGCGCGCGACCGTGTCACAGTTTGCTATGGGTTCCGTCGCAGCGCGGGCGGTTCTTGGTCGCCTTGCAGCCGCAGAAATGGACGGTTTCGTTCTTGTCGGCGGCGAACTGGATCGGGCGGAAGACGGTGCCGGAATGGGAGCCGTCGCAGAACGGCTGATTCTTGCTTCGGCCGCAGGCGCACCAGAAATATTTTTTTCCGGCCTCGACCGGAACGGCGTAAGGCTTTTTTTGCGGCGAGAGCGGCTGGTCGGCTTCGTTCATGGCGGCGGGGTTTCCAGAGTTCGGCCGGCGGCGGTCGGGAGACTGTAACCAAGCGCTATGCCGGGAACAAGCGGC
>MIAC01000090.1:1769-4850 GCA_001830475.1 Rhodospirillales bacterium RIFCSPLOWO2_12_FULL_67_15 | reverse complement strand
CGCGCGTCAGCGCGATCTCGCCCAGCATCCAGGACTGATCGAGGCGGCTTTTGATCTCGCGGGTGGCGCGCTCGGCGCGGGCCTCGATCGTTTCGGCTTGGTCGGCGTTGCCGTCGCGGGCAACGGCCGCGGCGATGGTCCACAAAATCTGCGCGCGCAACGAATCGTCGCCGATCTGTTCGGCCAGCGCCGCCGCGCCCGCGAAGGCGGCAAGCCGCGCGGTCGTGCTTTTCTCCTCGGCGGCGATTTCGGCCAGTGCGAGCGCGATCCGGCTGAGCGCATAGGCCTTGGCGAAGGGATAGGTAATCCGATCGGAGGCGGCGAACGCGGCGGCCAAGGTGGCTTCGGCCGCGCGGCGGTTGCCGGCCCGGCGCTGCGCCGCCGCCACCGGCCCGAGCACGCCGGCGCGGTGGTGGTCCTCGGCGATCGTGTTCGCCAGCGCGTGCGCGGTGGCGACGTTGCCGGCGAGCGCTTCCTGGGTCACGGCGGTGACGAGAACCGGAATGTGATCGGACTTGTCGGGGACATCCTTGAGCAGTAGGAGGGATTCGTTGGTGCGGCGCAATTCCGCGAGCGCCGACGCGACATGACGCAGCGCCACGCCGGCGGCGGACGCCGGCTGGGCGCGGGCGAGCGTTTCGGCCTCGGCGAGAATCCGGTCGGCTTCGGCGGTATCGCCGGCGCGGGCCAACGTCACCGCCTCGCGGGAAAGGAAGGTCACCCGGTGCAGCGGGTTGTCCAAGGCTTGGGCCGCGGCGGCGAGACGGAGCGCGACGGCGCGGGCCTCCTCGGCGCGGCCCAACCGGACGTGGATGTCGGCGATCGCCGCGAGCGCTTCGGCCCGTTTCAGGGCATCGGGAATGGCTTCGGCGGCGGCGATCGCCTCGGCGGCGAAGCCGCCCTGGGCCTGCGCCTCGGCGATGTCGCGCAACGCGACCATGATCAGGCGCGGGTCGCGGATGCGCCGAGCCGTGTCGCGGGCGCCGCGTACAAGCCCGGCGCGCGCCTGCACCGCCAGGATTTCGCCCAGCGACCAGTCGCGCATCTCCTTGTCGCCGACCGCTTTCGAGCTTTCCACCGCCTCGGCGAGCAGGCATTGGACCGTCGGCTGGCTGAGGCAGGGAGCGACGTCGCGGGTCGGATCGGTCCGCTCCGCGAGCTCGTCGGCGATCAGATCGCGCGTGGCGGGGCTGGCGAGCAGCGCGGAGCGGGCGGCGCGGATGTTTTCTTCGCGCGCCTTCTCCAGCTTGCCGAGCAGTTCGTTGACCTTGTCGCCGGTGTCGAGGCGATCGGCGAGCGCCTCGCTCGGCTGGCCGGTCTCGGGCATCCCGATCATGCGCTGGTAATTGCGGATCGCGGCCTCGGTTTCGGGGTTGATGCGCCCGTCGGCACGACCCGCGTAAAGTCCGATGGCGGCGAGCGAGCGCTGGATGCGCAGGATCAGGTCCGAGGGCTTGACGACGCGGCTGGGGTCGATGGCCGGCCCGAGCGTGGTCGCGGCGGGCTCCGGCCGGGCGGCATGGGCGGGCTCGACGCCGCCCGCGAGCCAGACGGCGGCGAGCAAAATCGCGGCCAGCCGGAGGGCGGGTGACATGAAAGGACGATCGGTCGAGGGCATGCGCGCTTCCCTACGGGGGCGGAGACAATTATATACGCTCTCGGCGGTATATACGCTCTTAACCCGCCCGGAATATGCTCTAGCAGGCTGCCCAACACCACCCTGGCGCCGGAGCGGGGTCATGGCCGTTTACACCGAGGTTTCCGACGAGGACCTGATCGCCTTCGTCGCCGAATACGACATCGGCGAGGTGCTTTCGTGCAAGGGCATCGCCGAGGGAATCGAGAACACCAACTACCTGCTCGCGACCGGCGCCGGGACCTTCATCCTCACCCTCTACGAGAAGCGGGTGGACCCGAGCGACCTGCCGTTCTTCCTCGGCCTGATGGAGCACCTCGCCCTTCAGGGCGTTCCCTGCCCGGTGCCGGTAAAGGGCCGCGACGGACAGACGCTCCGAAGGCTAGCCGGGCGACCCGCCGCGATCGTCACCTTCCTCGACGGCATGTGGCCGCGCAAGGCGACGGCCGACCATTGCGCCGCCCTCGGCGCCGCGCTCGCCCGGATGCACGTCGCCGGCCAGGACTTTCAACTCCGCCGCGCCAACGGTCTCGCGCTCGGCGCGTGGCGGGGCCTGCTGGAGAAGTGCCTCGCCCACGCCGACGAGGTCCGCCCCGGTCTCGCCGCCGCGCTCACAGCCGAGCTCGATCATCTCGAGGCGTGCTGGCCCCGCGACCTTCCCGCCGGCGTGATCCACGCCGACCTTTTTCCCGACAACGTTTTCTTCCATCACGGTCAGGTGTCTGGGCTGATCGATTTCTACTTCGCCTGCTGGGACATCTTCGCCTACGACGTCGCCATCTGTCTCAATGCCTGGTGCTTCGAGCCCGGCAACAGCTTCAACGTCACCAAGGCGCGCCGGCTGCTGTCCAATTACCGCCGTGTGCGGGCGTTTTCGGACGCCGAAATCGAGGCCTTGCCGCTGCTCGCCCGCGGCGGCGCGCTGCGCTTTCTCCTCACCCGGCTCTACGACTGGGTGCATACGCCCAAGGACGCGCTGGTCACGCGCAAGAACCCGATCGAATACTGGGACAAGCTCCGCTTTCACCAGGGCGTGAAAAGCGCGGGCGAGTACGGTCTCACATGAGCGCGAAGTCGGATAACGCGGTGGACATCTTCACCGACGGCGCCTGCAGCGGCAATCCGGGGCCGGGCGGATGGGGCGCGGTGCTGCGCTGGCGCGGCCGCGACAAGGAACTGTTCGGCGCCGATCTCGCGACCACCAACAACCGCATGGAGCTGATGGCGGCGATCGCGGCGCTCGAATCCCTCAAGCGCGGCGCGCGGGTCAGGCTCCACACCGACAGCCTCTATCTCAAGGACGGCATCACCCGCTGGATCCTCCGCTGGCGCGCCAACGGCTGGCGCACCGCGAACCGCAAACCGGTCAAGAACGAGGATCTCTGGCGGCGGCTCTCGGCCGCGCTCGAGCGCCACGAGGTGGCCTGGCATTGGGTGCGGGGCCA
>MIAC01000090.1:0-1593 GCA_001830475.1 Rhodospirillales bacterium RIFCSPLOWO2_12_FULL_67_15 | reverse complement strand
CCCTTGGCTGTTCCGATCTTGATCTCGATGCGGTGCCCGAGCGCCGTCAGGAAACGCATGAGCCGTTCGAGGGAAACCTCGGAGAACTTGCCCCGCAGAATCTTGGAGAGCTCGGGTTGGGTGGCGCGGAGCCGCCGCGCCGCCGCCGCCTGCGTCAAGCCACGGGCCCTGATCGCCTTGTCGAGCCGGAAAACCAGTTCGGCCTTCAGGTAGTGCTCCTCGGCATCCGGCAGCCCGAGTTGCAGCCAGACGTTCCGGGTCGGGTCCTTGGCCGGGGGAATCCTGGTCATTTCCGCTTCTCCATTTCCGCGATCGGATCGTTCAATCGTTTTCGGACCCGTTCGATGTCCGCCTTCGCCGTGTTTTCCTTCACCTCGACGACAGCGCCGCCGCCGAAACCCTCGAGCGTCTTCGCCATGGCCGAATGGCGTTTGCCCATTTGCGCGAGGAACAGCGCGTATCCCATCTCGCGCTGCGCCGCGGACGGAAAGTCCATGAAGTCCGATTTCGAGGTCCCGCGCCAAATCAGCGGCTTCGGTTCGGCGCGGTCGCGGAGCATGACCGATTATGTGATTTTCCACATAATAGGTCAAGCGCGAAGCCGTCCGAGGCGCGATCCGGCGCGGACCGAGGCGATCACTCCCACTCGATCGTTCCCGGCGGCTTCGAGGTCACGTCGTAGACCACCCGGTTGATGCCCCTGACCTCGTTGACGATGCGTGCGCCGACGCGGGCGATAAAGGCGTGGTCGAAGGGGTACGAATCCGCGGTCATGCCGTCGGTCGAGGTCACGGCGCGGAGCGCACAAACATAATCGTAAGTCCGGGCGTCGCCCATCACGCCCACCGTCTGCACCGGCAGCAGCACCGCGAACGCCTGCCAGATTGCGTCGTAGAGCGAGGCGGCGCGGATTTCCTCGAGATAGATCGCGTCCGCCTTGCGGAGAATCTCCAGTTTCGCCCGGCTGATCGCGCCGGGAACCCGGATCGCGAGCCCGGGGCCGGGAAACGGATGGCGGCCGACGAAACGCTCCGGCAGCCCCAATTCGCGCCCCAAGGCGCGGACCTCGTCCTTGAACAGCTCGCGCAGGGGCTCGATCAATTTCAAATTCATCCGCACGGGCAGGCCGCCGACGTTGTGGTGCGACTTGATGGTGACCGAAGGCCCGCCGGTGAAGGAGACGGATTCGATCACGTCGGGATAGAGCGTCCCCTGGGCGAGATATTCCGCGCCGCCGACCTTTTTCGCCTCGGCCTCGAACACGTCGATGAAGGTTGCGCCGATGATATGGCGCTTCTGCTCCGGATCGGAGACGCCTTCGAGCTTGCCCAAAAATAAATCCGAAGCGTCCCGATGGACGAGCGAAATATTGTAGTGGTCGCGAAAGAGCCCGACCACTTCCTCCGCCTCGCCCAGGCGCATCAGCCCGGTGTCCACGAACACGCAAGTCAGTTGCGCGCCGATCGCCTCAAACAGCAGCGCCGCGACGACCGAGGAATCGACCCCGCCCGAAAGCCCGCAAATGACCTTGCCCTGGCCGACCTGGGCGCGGACCTTGGCGATTTCCTGGGCGCGAAACGCGGCCATGGTCCA
>MIAC01000089.1 GCA_001830475.1 Rhodospirillales bacterium RIFCSPLOWO2_12_FULL_67_15 | reverse complement strand
CGCGGGCACCGGCAAAGCCGATGATCGCCCCCGGCTCGGCGATGGCGATGTCGCCGAGCATCGCGAAAGAGGCCGAAACCCCGCCCGTGGTCGGATCGGCCAGCACGACGATATAGGGAACGCGCGCTGCGCGGAGCTCCTCGACCGCGATGGTCGTGCGCGCCAATTGCATCAGCGAGAAGATGCCTTCCTGCATCCGCGCCCCGCCGGAGGAGGTGACGGCGATCAGCGGCGCGCGCTGTTCCTTGGCGAGCTTTGCCGCGGCGAGCAGGCTTTCGCCCACCGCGATGCCCATCGAGCCGCCCATGAAGCCGAATTCGAGCACGGCGGCGACGGCGGGTGAGCCGCCGATCCGCCCGTGCGCGACGGCGAGCGCGTCGTCCCGCCCGGTCTTGGTCTGGGCCTCCCTGAGACGGTCGGCGTATTTCTTCTGGTCGCGGAACTTGAGGGGGTCGTGCAGCAGGGCCTTGACCTCGACCGCTTGATAAGCGCGCTCGTCGAACAGCATGGCGAAGCGCTCGAGCGCGGAAAGCCGCATGTGGTGGCCGCAATGCTGGCAGACGCGCAGGTTCTTTTCCAATTCGCGGTGGAAGATCATCTGGCCGCAAGCCGTACACTTGTGCCAGAGATCGTCGGGAACGTCCTTCGGCTTGCCCACCAACTGGCGCAGCTTCGGCCGGACGAAATTCTTGAGCCAGTTCATCTCACGCGGCTTTCCGTTTCGCTCCGCGCCCGCCTTTGGCGGCGCGCATACCGCGCGCTAGGCCCTTGACCAGCCTGAGCACCCGCTCGCCGAGCCCCTTCTTCGCCTTGCCCGTCCTGTTGAGCCCGCGCGCGATCACGTTGACCAGCGCGGAGCCGACCACGGCGGCATCGGCGACCCGGGCGATCTCGGCGGCCTGCTTCGGCGTCTTGATTCCGAACCCGACCGCGATCGGAAGATGGGTATGGCGGCGGATGAGCTCGACCGCCTGCGCCACGTCGGCGACCGCGGCCGAGCGCGTCCCCGTGATGCCGGTGATAGACACGTAGTAGACGAAACCCGAGGCGCGCGCCAACACCTTGGGCAAGCGCTCCTCGCCGGTCGTGGGCGCGACGAGTTGGATGAAATCGAGCCCGGCCGCGCGCGCCGGCCCGCACAACTCGTCTTCCTCCTCGATCGGCGTATCGACCACGATCAGGCCGTCCACGCCGGCGATGCGGGCGTCTTTCAGAAACTTGGCGACCCCGTAGGAATAGATCGGGTTGAAATAACCCATCAGCACGATTGGCGTGTCGTGGTCGATTCCACGGAAACGCGCGACCATCCCGATCGTCTTCTTCAGCGTCTGGCCCGCCTTCAGCGCGCGGAGCGAGCTCGCCTGGATCGCCGGACCGTCGGCCATGGGATCGGAAAACGGCATCCCGATCTCGATCACGTCCGCGCCCGCCTCGGGCAGGCCTTTCAGGATTTCCCATGCCGTCTTGGCGTCGGGATCGCCCGCGGTGAGGAAAGTGACGAGACCGGCGCGCCCCTCGGCGCGCAGAGCGGCGAACCGACGCGAAAGACGGGTTTGCGGCGAGCGACTCACAGCGGCTGACCTTTTTTTTGCTCGCCTGCACCCGCGGGGCCAGAAATTTTCGCGATGGTGTCGAGATCCTTGTCGCCGCGCCCGCTCAGGCACACGACCATCAGATGAGTCTTGGGCAGCGTCGGCGCCATCTTCGCGGCATGCGCGATCGCGTGCGCGGATTCGAGCGCGGGAATAATGCCCTCGGTGCGGGTGAGAAGATGGAAGGCCTCGACCGCCTCCTGGTCGGTGATGGTCGCGTACTCGACCCGCCCGCTATCCTTGAGCCAGGAGTGCTCCGGCCCGATGCCGGGATAGTCGAGCCCGGCGGAAATCGAGTGCGCCTCGTGAATCTGTCCGTCCGCATCCTGGAGCAGATAAGTGCGGTTGCCGTGGAGCACGCCCGGCCGGCCGGCGGTGAGGCTCGCGGCGTGGCGGCCGGTGCGGATGCCTTCGCCCGCGGCCTCGACGCCGACGATGAGCACGTCCGGTTCGTCGAGGAAGGGATGAAAGAGTCCCATGGCGTTCGAACCGCCGCCGACGCAGGCGACGAGCGAATCGGGCAGACGTCCCTCCAGTTCCAAAATCTGCTCGCGCGTCTCGTTGCCGATCACCGACTGGAAATCGCGCACCATCACCGGATAAGGATGCGGGCCGGCGACGGTGCCGATCAGATAGTAGGTATCATGGACGTTGGCGACCCAGTCGCGCAGCGCCTCGTTCATCGCGTCCTTGAGCGTCGCCGAGCCCGAAGTCACGGTGCGCACCTCGGCCCCGAGCATCTTCATGCGAAAAACGTTGGGCGCTTGGCGGGCGACGTCGGTCGTGCCCATGTAGACGACGCAGGGGATATCGAATAGCGCGCAGACGGTGGCGGTGGCGACGCCGTGCTGGCCGGCGCCGGTCTCGGCGATGACGCGCGTTTTGCCCATGCGCCGGGCGAGCAGGATCTGGCCGATGCAGGAATTGACCTTGTGCGCGCCGGTGTGATTGAGGTCCTCGCGCTTGAAGAAGATTTTCGCTCCGCCGCACCGCTCCGAAAGGCGTTTGGCGAAATAGAGCGGACTCGGCCGGCCGACGTAGTGCTTGTAGTAGTACGCCTTCTCGGCGAGGAACACCGGGTCGTCCTTGTAGCGCGCATAGGCGCGCTCGACCTCCAGGATCAGCGGCATCAAGGTTTCGGCAACGAAGCGCCCGCCATAGATGCCGAAGTGGCCTCCCTCGTCGGGGCCGGCGCGGTAGGTGTTTGGCTTGGTCATGCCCGGAAACGCCAGTAACGAAACCAAGGAACAAAAGCGGGGTTGCGGAAAAGGGGGTTTAATAAACCACAGCCGGGCCGGGGGAGCAAAGGCGCGGCTAGCCTACAGGGCCGTGGCAACCCTCAGAAACTCCAATATCTTCTCGGCGCTCTTGCGGCCAGGCGCCACCTCGACGCCGGAGGAGACGTCTACCGCCTTAGCGCCGCTTGCGCGCACCGCTTCGGCGACGTTCGCCGCCGATAGTCCGCCCGCGAGCAACCAGGGCTTGGCGAAGGCGCGACCCTTGAGCAGCGTCCAATCGAAGGGTAGCGCATTACCGCCGGGCCGGGTCGCATCCTTGGGCGGGCGGGCGTCGAACATCAGCCGGTCGACGGCGGGCTCGAAGCCGCGGGCTTTGTCCACATCGGCGGCGGTCTCGACCATGATCGCCTTCATGACCGGAAGGCCGAAACGCGCGCGGATCTCGGCGGCGCGCGCCGGAGACTCCTCGCCGTGGAGTTGGAGCATGTCCACCTTCGACCGAGCGACGATTCGGCCGAGCGTCGCGTCGTCGGCATCCACGACCAGGCCGACCTTGACGATCGTTTTTGGAACGCGCGCGCCAAGCCGCGCGGACGTTTCGGGTTCGACGCAACGTGGCGAAGCCGGGAAGAAGACGAAGCCGATGAAATCCGCCCGTCCCTCGACCGCCGCCGCGACGGACGCCGCATCGTTGAGGCCGCAAATCTTGACCGCGACGCTCATGGTTCGGGACTTTCGGGAGACGCGATCTCGGCGATGATTCGCCGCGCGGCGGCGACCGGATCGCGCGCTTCGGTGATCGGCCGGCCGACGACGAGGTAGTCGGCGCCGAGCGCGATGGCCTCGCGGGGTGTGACGATTCTCTTTTGATCTTCGGCCGCGGCCCATATCGGCCGGATGCCCGGCACCACGAGACGGAAGGCGCGTCCGCAGGCGCCGCGGATCGCCATGGCCTCCTTGGCCGAGCAGACGACGCCGTCAAGATCGCTCGCCTGGGCGAGCTTCGCAAGCCGCACCGCCTGGTCCACCATCGGCGGCCGCACCCCGACGGCGCGGAGATCGTCGTCGTCGAGCGAGGTCAGCACCGTGACCGCGATGACCAGCGGCCGGGGATTGCCCAGTTCGGCGGTGGCCTTCGCGGCCGAGCGCATCATGGCCGCGCCGCCCGAAGCGTGCACGTTGAGCATGAAGGGCTTCAAGGCGAGCGCGGCCTTGACCGCGCCCGCAACCGTGTTGGGAATGTCGTGGAACTTGAGGTCAAGGAAGACGGGCAAACCCTCGGCCGCGACGCGGGCGACGCCGGCGGGACCGTGCGCGGTGAAGAACTCGTTGCCGAGTTTCACGCCGCCCGCGACGCCCTTGAGGCTCTTGGCCAGCCCGGCCGCGGCGTCGGCGTCGGGGGTATCGAGCGCGACAAACAGACGTTCGGCGGGCGCGGGGGCGGCGGATGTCGTCATGCCCGCGTTTATACGCTCAGGATTCCGCCAAGGCCAGAAGGACGGCGGCTCCGACGGCTCAGGCGCGTTCGCAAGCCAAGATGGCGGCAGCGAGATCCTCGAAGGCGTGGCCGACCGACTTGAACAGCGTGATCTCGTCGGGTCCGGTCCGTGCCGGGCCGGAGCAATGGGCCAGGTCGAACAGATCGCCGCGGATGTCCGCGGGCGCGATGACGCCGCGCTCGAGCGGGCCGACGAGATCGCCCGATTCCCTGGACGCCCCGGCGCGCGTGTCGCAATAAAGGCTCGCGCGCCGCAGCGTGTCGTCGTCCGCCTCGCGCATATGGGGCCGGAAACTGCCGACCAGGTCGAGATGCTGGCCGGGCTTGAGCCAAGCGCCGCGCAAAATCGGCTCAGTCGCCAGGGTGGCGGTGGAGACGACGTCGGCGTCCGCGACCGCGCCGGCAAGGTCGGCGGTCGCGCGCACGGCAATACCTTTCGCCGCCAGTTCGGCCGCAAGCTCCCCCGCCAGGGCCTCGGCGCGCGCCGGCGTGCGGTTCCAAATGACGATCTCCCGGATCGGGCGGACGAGCGCATGGGCGCGGGCAAGATGCGGCACGAGCACGCCGGCGCCCACCAGCAGAAGCCGGGCGCTATCGGGCCGCGAAAGGTAACGCGAGGCGAGCGCGGAGGTCGCCGCCGTGCGGCGCAGCGTCAACTCGCGCCCCTCCAGGACCGCGAGCGGCTGTCCCGTCGCGCCGTCGAGCAGAAGATATGTCGCCTGCACGTTGGCGATTCCACGCACGGCGTTGCCGGGAACGACGGTGGCGATTTTGATTCCGACAAACCGGCTATCCCACGCCGGCATCAGAAGAAGAGTTCCTGCGTCCTCGCCGAAGGCGTGATGGTGGCGCAAGGGCGCGGTCGAACCGGAGCGGAACATCGTGGCGATCCGTTCCATCAATTCGGAATAGTCGAGGACCTTGGCGATCCGTGGGCCGTCGAGAATGCGCATTGGATCGAGGGTTACGAAACGAGCTGCTCCTTCATCGCTTCCGTGGCTTCGATCAGAGCCGAGCGGATGGGCGGCTCCATCGCCGAGTGGCCGGCGTCGGGCACGACCACGTAACGCACCCCGGGCCAGGCGCGGACCAGCTCGTCGGCGGTCACGGCGGGACAGACCATGTCGTAGCGCCCTTGGACGATGGACGCGGGCAGGTTGCGAATCCGATCGAGATTGGCAAGAATGTGATTATCGGGCAGGAACATGCGGTGGGCGAAATAGTGCGACTCGATGCGGGCGAGCGCGAGCGCGCCCGCCGCGCCGTCTTCGCCGCCCGGCGGCGGGACGAGATAGGAGCAACCCGTCTCGTAGCGGCTCCAAGCCCGGGCGGCGGGCAGGTGCACGGTGGGATCGGAATCCATGAGCCTCCGGCGATAGGCCGCGAGCAGATCGCCCGCGGCGGGCAGCGGCACGGCGCCGTTCGGCAAGACGTGTCCGGCGAAGGCGCGCCAAGCCTCGGGAAAAACGGCTCTGAGACCGCTCATGAACCACTCGATCTCGGAATTCCGGCCGAGAAATACGCCGCGCAGGACGAAACCCAGGCAGCGATCGGGATGCTCGATGCCATAGGAAAGCGCCAAGAGCGCGCCCCAAGAGCCGCCGAAGACGAGCCAGCGCCCGATCCCGAGATGACGGCGGAGCTGCTCGATGTCGGCGATCAAGTGCCGGGTCGTGTTATCGCGAATCTCGGCGTAGGGAGCGGAACGCCCCGCGCCGCGCTGATCGAAGATGACGATGCGATAGAACGCCGGATCAAAGAAGCGCCGATGCGCCGGACTGGCCCCGGCGCCGGGGCCGCCGTGCAGGAACAACACCGGCAAGCCCTTGGGATTGCCGGATTGCTCCCAGTACATGCGATGCGGACCGTCCAGGTCGAGCACGCCTTGGTCGAAAGGCTCGATCCGGGGAAAGAAGTCGCGAACGGCACGCGCGGCGTCCATGCGTTCACCTCGGGCAAGTTGCCGGCTATGGAATCATCTTCGATCTAACCGTGCAAGCCCCTTAGCAACTCGACATAATCGGGGTGGTCGGGCGCGATCAGTCCGCGGCGAATCAAAAAGTCGATCACGACCAGCGCACAGTTGAACTTGAAGTTATCGGTGTCGCGCACGGTCTCGATCACCCGCTCGATCGGCCAAAGATGGAAGGATTCGACTTCGCCGTCGGTATTGTCGGGCTCGAAATCCTCGGGCAACTCGAGGTCGTAGTTGAACAACACATCGCGTCTCAAGCCCTCGGGCCGTTCGGTGATGTAGGAAACCGCCCCGATCGGCACGGCGCGCCTGGCGAGATCGGCCGAAATCATCGCTTCCTCGGCGCACTCCTTGACTAAGTTGTCGGACAGCGAAACGCCCGCCGGCTGGCCGCCCGCGACCAACTGGTCGAGCTTGCCGGGACCGGTCGGTTTGGAAAGGCTGCGCTTGGCGATCCACATGCGCAAGTCGGCGCGTTCGCCGACCACGCCATTGAGGTGAACGGCGAAAGCCATGACGCCGAACAGCGGCACCGCGGCGCGCTCCAGGGTCATCAGGGGAGCCGCAGAAAAAGAAACGGTGACCGGATAAGGCTCGTCGCGCCAGCCGCGGATTTCTCCCTTCGCGCGCAAGCTCTCGAGGACTTCCGCCACCGCCCGGGTGCGGGAATCGAAGCCGGCGAGCCGGTCGTTGAGCCGCACGCCCTCGGTATCAACCTCGAAAACCTTGGGAAAATCTTTGAGCCGGCTTGCGAACGCGTGCCCGACGAACCCGACCGTCACGCTCCCGACGGCAAATGGACGATAGCCATCGGGGTCGAAGCGGCGGCAGTCCTCGATCCGGTCGAGAAAGGCCATGAATTTCGGGAAAATCGTTCAGGATTCGTTAACCACGGAGACTGGAAAATCCAGCGGATGATACGCTCCTGCCGCCGTCCTGTCACCGCCGGGGGCGCAACTTGGGCGCGCGGAGAGGACATAAAGGCGCACTCTTCATGGACGTTTCGGTCAATAAAACCGGCCAGAACACATACGTTGTCGCGCTGGGCGAAAAGCGCGCGGTCCTCAACGACAAGGACATGAAGAAACTTTTACGGCAGGTCGTCGAAACTCTGCTTCCCGACGTGATCAAGCTCGCGCCCCGGCCCGAGGATCTGCCCTTTCGTCTCAAGCACGCCAATATCGTCGGCGTGCAGACGTTTCTCAAGAGCGTGGACCATGCCGAACTCGTCGTTTTTCTCAAGGCGACGGAGAAGGACGGGCCGCTGCAAAAAAAGATGCAGGGGGCGATGGACCCCGCGTCGCGCAAGGCGATGACCGAAGATCTCGCCCAGTTGGCCAAGGCGGAACAGCCACCGGCAATGGTCGAGCGGGCGTTCAAGAACCTGACCCTCAAGCTGAACGAGCTCGAAGCCTCGGGCGTGATCGCCTACGACACCTGAACGCCGCCCGGATCAGGCGGCTTCGGTGTCCTTGCGCTCCTTGACGACGCGCACGTAGGCGCGCTCGCTATGGGGTGCGCAGTAGGGCTTGCCCTCGATCACCGGCTCGCCGCAGAGCCGGAACTCCTCCGTGCCCGGTTCGCCTTCGGGCCAGGCGCACTGGCCGGGCGCGAGGTTTTCGAAGCGCAGGACCTTGGCGGGTTCGGGCTTCCTGGGAATCGGCGAGTTGCGCTTCGGCAGCCCCAGGCGATGGACCTTGCCGACGACGGCGTTCTTGGTGACGCCAAGCCGGTTGCCGATCTCGCTGGTGGTGAGTCCCTCATTCCAGAGAGCGATCAGGGCGCTGATCTTGAGCGGTGTCCATTCTTCCGACATGTCCGATGTTTCGGGCGCGCGGGACGGGAAAGCTCCCAGACCCTCTCCTTTGCCGCGAGCTTCGCCTCCGCTGGGTAATCGGACGCCCCCTCGGCGCCCGTTCATGGGAAGCAACTCTACAAAGGAAAGGAAATAGCGGCAACAAAAACACAAGATATTGTGGATAAGTCAACATATTGTGGATAATGACAGATAAGCCCATATGATGGTTCGAGTTTGCGGAAATGTCCGGCCTCGAGCCGGTTGCTATACTCTCGCCGCGCCCCGAATAATCTGGGGACAAAGAGGACCAAGTCATGGTGCGCAAGCGCGCGAAACCCGGCAAGGCCAAGCTCCCGGCGCCGAAGAAAACGGAAGGCGGACAAGACTCCGCCGCGGCCTGGGCGCGACTCGCGAAAGAGGAACTCAAGGGAAAATCCCCCGATTGCTTGGACTGGACGACGATCGAGGGAATCCGGGTGAAGGCGCTCTACGGCCCCGACGATTTGGAGGGTCTGGAAACCGCGTCCACGGTTCCCGGGATCGCGCCGTTCTTGCGCGGCGTCCGGGCGACCATGTACGCGGCCAAGCCCTGGACGATCCGCCAGTACGCGGGCTTTTCCACCGCCGAGGATTCGAACGCCTTCTTCCGCGCCAATCTCAAGGCCGGGCAGAAGGGTCTTTCGGTCGCCTTCGATCTCGCCACCCATCGCGGCTACGATTCGGACCATCCGCGCGTGGTCGGCGACGTCGGCAAGGCCGGCGTCGCCATCGATTCGGTCGAAGACATGAAGGTCCTCTTCGACGGAATCCCGCTCGACCGGATGACCGTTTCGATGACTATGAACGGCGCGGTGCTGCCGGTCATGGCGGGTTTCATCGTCGCCGGCGAGGAGCAAGGCGTGCCGCCGGAAAAGCTTGCCGGGACCATCCAGAACGACATTCTCAAGGAATTCATGGTCCGCAACACCTACATCTATCCGCCCGAACCGAGCATGCGGATCGTCGCCGACGTGATCGAGTACGCGGCGAAACGCATGCCGCGCTTCAATTCGATCTCGGTTTCCGGCTATCACATGCAGGAGGCGGGCGCGACCGCTGTGCAGGAACTCGCCTTCACGCTTGCCGACGGAATTGAGTACGTTCGCGCCGCGCTGAAGAAAGGCCTCGAGGTCGACGACTTCGCGCCCCGGCTCAGTTTTTTCTTCGCCATCGGCATGAATTTCTTCATGGAGATCGCCAAGCTCCGCGCCGCGCGCGTGCTCTGGGCCGAACTGATGCGCCCCTTCCGGCCGAAAGATCCGCGTTCCTCCATGCTGCGCACCCATTGTCAGACCTCGGGCGTCTCGCTCACCGCCAAAGATCCATACAACAACGTCGTGCGCACGACGATCGAGGCGCTCGCCGCCGTGCTCGGCGGAACGCAGAGCCTGCACACCAATGCGCTCGACGAAGCGATCGCGCTGCCGACGCCGTTTTCGGCCCGCATCGCGCGCAATACGCAGCTCATTCTTGCCGAGGAAAGCGGAATTACCCGCGTCGTCGATCCCCTCGGCGGCAGCTATTACGTCGAAAGCCTGACGGAATCGCTCGTCATTCACGCGCGGAAGCTGATCGCCGAGGTAGAAGGCCGCGGCGGAATGACGCGTGCGGTGACCGAAGGCTTTCCCCAAAGCCAGATCGAGGAAGCCGCCGCGCGCAAACAAGCGCGGATCGATCGCGGCGAGGAGGTCGTCGTCGGCGTCAACTGCTATCTTCCCGACACCGAGGAAAAGATCGACACCTTCGAGGTGGATAACACCCGGGTCCGCGACGCGCAGATCGCGCGCCTGAAGCGCGTTCGCGAAAAGCGCGATGCGCGCGCTTGCCAGGACGCCTTGGATGCGCTCACGGCCGCCGCCCGGACCGGCCGGGGGAATCTTCTCGATCTCGCGGTCAAGGCCTCGCGGGCGCGGGCGACGGTCGGCGAGATCACGACCGCGCTCGAAAAGGTCTGGGGCCGGTTCGAGGTGCATCCCAAGGTGGTCGGCGGGATCTATGGTCCGGCAACGGCGGGCGATCCCGTCTTCGACAAGGCGCGCGTGACGGTCGCGGCCCTCGCCCGCGAGGGACGCCGGCCCCGGCTTCTCGTCGCCAAGCTCGGCCAGGACGGGCACGACCGCGGCGCCAAGGTGATCGCGACCGCGTTCGCCGATCTCGGATTCGAGGTGGAGCTCGGGCCGTTGTTCGCCACGCCCGAGGAAGCGGCCCGCGCCGCGATCGAGAACGACGTTCATGTGGTCGGCGTTTCCTCGCAGGCCGCCGGGCACAAGACGCTCGTTCCGGCGCTGATCAAGGAACTCGCGCGCCAGGGCGCGGGCGACATCATCGTGGTGGTGGGAGGGGTCGTGCCGCCCCAGGACGTGCCCATCCTGAAATCCGCCGGCGTCGCCGCGGTCTATCCGCCCGGAACTCATATCCCGACCGCCGCCCTCGAAGTGCTCGATTTGGTGCGCCGCAACCGCAAGGCGGCGTGAGGGACGTTTCGGCCTCCGCGCCTGCGGCGCGGTTCCTGCAGTTCCTGCAAATGTTGAAAAAACGCCTGAAATCAACCGCTTACAACTTAAGCAGGCATATCGGACGGCGGGCCGGATAAGATTATTGCGCTGACGCTATTGGGATATTTCGTTGCCTATCGCAATTACCAGTTTGTATTAATATAACATTGCATTTCGACGCTCCGATGGGCGCGCGCGTAAAAGAACCAATGCGCGCTGGCCCGATACAGGGGGGCCTCCGATGAAAGTCGTCAACCTCAACGCGATGCGCAAGGAAATCGCCGACGACATCAAGCAGTCGTTCGGGACGGTTTTCTCGCGCCTCCACGCGGAGGAGGAAGCTTTCCTGCTCAAGAGCGCCGATACCCGCGTGTACGAACCCGACGAGGTGATCGTCGAGGAAGACCGGCGGCCCGACGCCATTTTCGTGATCGAGACGGGCTCCGTCCGAGTCATCCGCCGAAGCATCAGCGACAAGCGGTTCGAGATCACCCACTTGGACCGCTGCGACGTCTTCGGCGAAATGTCTTTTCTCGACGACGCACCGGCGAGCGCGAGCGTCGTCGCCGAGACCGAGGTGCGGGCGCTGTGCATTTCCGAAAGCATGATTCGGGCTCTGCTTCGCGGCGACCCCAGCTTCGGCGGGCGGTTCTATCATTCGCTCGCCCTGACGCTCGCCGCCCGGCTGCGCGCCACCACCCATTGGCATATCGACTTCAAGCCGCGTGCGGAAGAGGACCGGCGCTCGTGGGCCGATCGCCGCCGGATGGATGGCGACGCCCCCGAGGGGGCCGAGCGGCGGCGCGAGGCGGAACGGCGCAGCATGGCCGATCGCCGTCTCAACGGCTCGCCGGAAGAGAAGGACTAGCCGCCGTTTCCACCTGCGCCCTTCTTCGGGTGCTTCGCTTTCCGCCGGTAGGTTTTCTTCGAGGGAACCACCTTGGCCCGAATCGCGCGCACGAGCGGCGCAAAGGGATTGCGCCGGGCGGGGATTTTCCGGGTGCGGCTCTTTTTTGGCATCGGCGTATTATTATAGAGAAAGTCTGCGACTGACGCGAATTACCTCTCCTTCCACACCTTGATTCCCTTTTCGACGCTCCGGCCGATGACGTAGCCGCCGAGACCTATTTTTTTCCACACCTTGATTCCCTTTTCGACGCTCCGGCCGATGACGTAGCCGCCGAGACCTATTTTT
>MIAC01000088.1:21692-22117 GCA_001830475.1 Rhodospirillales bacterium RIFCSPLOWO2_12_FULL_67_15 | reverse complement strand
CAAATAGCAGATATTATTGCGCCTTTAATGTATGCCAATACATACCGAATGCGACTATCGTCAGATCGTAAGGCTCGTGAAAACGGCTATTTGGATTACTCACATGTAGAACGTTATTGGGAGCATTTACTAAAGCTACAATTCCAGAGTACTGGTGTGTATAATGGTTATAAGAAATATGGATTTAGAGTCTTTGATCACAGAATGAGAAAAGATAAGAAAGACGATACAGAAGTTTCAATTGAATAGAAGAAAATCATAACACTATTCTCACCGCCCCGGCCTGAAATTCCGCTTCGTGTCCGTCACTTCGTCCTTGAGAACGCCCCAGAAGTCGACGCGCCGGAGCCAGCCGTCGAAGCCGTCGACCTCGATCCGGCACCAGCCCGATCCTTCCGGGCAGCTCACCAGGCTGGCGACGACGC
>MIAC01000088.1:20109-21568 GCA_001830475.1 Rhodospirillales bacterium RIFCSPLOWO2_12_FULL_67_15 | reverse complement strand
TCCCTGCCAGTCGCGGATTTTGCGCCAGGTGCGGTACTCGGCGATGATCTCGACCGGGAGCCCCTGGCGCTGAAAGACCCAGTCCACCGGGTACTGCACGCCGGGGCCGGTGCGGACGTTGACCTCGCCCGCGCGCAAGGAAGCGAAGCGCGGGAGCGGCAGGCCCGAGGTTTCGCTTCCCCGGCCCGGTCCCGGGGCGGGCGGTTCGTCTTCGGCGGCGCGCGCGGCCATCGTGCCCGCGAGCGCGAAAAACAAAACCAACGTCAAGACGCGGGCGGCGGCGGTCATGGCGAACGCATTATAAAGGCAAGGGGGTTTCCCCTGCCATCGCAGTTGCGAAACAGGGCCCGGCGGCGCAGGCCGCCAAAACAAAAAACCGGGCGCGGGCATGGCCGCCGGGTATATTGGTATCGGCGCCTTCGCGCCCGGCCGCCGGGCGCTTGCCAAGGGCCTGGGGCGTTGCTACGAAAAACGTCCCGGCGATCCAAACGGGTTGCGATCCGGCGCGCCCCGGGAGGGGCGCATCATGATTAAGCGCGCGGGGATTCGCCCGCGCGCACTGGGAGAGGGTCCGATGCCCACCAAGAAGACCAAGGTCGTCGTCACCCGCAAGCTCCCCGAGGCCATCGAAACCCGGCTGATGGAGCTGTTCACCGTCAAGCTCAACGACGACGACCGCCCGCTGACCAAGGCCGAGCTGATGGAAGCGGCGAAAACCGCCGACGTGCTGGTGCCGACCGTCACCGACCGGATCGACGCGGCCGTGCTTTCCCAGGCCGGGCCGCAGCTCCGGCTCATCGCCAACTACGGCACCGGCGTCGATCACATCGATCTCGCTACCGCGCGGAGCCGCGGCATCACCGTCACCAACACCCCCGACGTGCTGACCGAGGATACCGCCGACATGACCATGGCGCTCATCCTCGCCGTGCCGCGCAGGCTCGCCGAGGGCGAGCGAATCCTGCGCTCCGGCAAATGGAAAGGCTGGTCGCCGACCTGGATGCTCGGCCACCGCATCTGGGGGAAAAGACTCGGCATCGTCGGCTTGGGCCGCATCGGCCGGGCGGTCGCCCGCCGCGCGCGCGGCTTCGGGCTCGCCATCCACTACCACAACCGGCGCCGGGTGCCCGAGGAGATCGAAAACGAGCTTGAAGCGACTTACTGGGAAAGCCTGGATCAGATGCTGGCGCGGATCGACATCGTCTCGATCAACTGCCCGCACACGCCGGCGACCTTCCACCTGCTTTCGGCCCGGCGGCTCAAGCTTCTGCATCCGCACGTCTACATCGTCAACACCTCGCGCGGCGAGGTGATCGACGAGGCCGCCCTGGTCCGCGGTCTGCGCGCCAAGGAAATCGCCGGCGCCGGCCTCGACGTGTTCGAGAACGAGCCCGCCGTGAACCCGAAGCTCCTCGAAATGGACAACGTCGTGCTGCTGCCGCACATGAGCTCCGCCACT
>MIAC01000088.1:16262-20088 GCA_001830475.1 Rhodospirillales bacterium RIFCSPLOWO2_12_FULL_67_15 | reverse complement strand
GGCGAGAAGGTGCTGATCAACATCAAGACGTTCGTGGACGGCCACCGCCCGCCCGACCGCGTGCTGGCCGACCAGATGTGAACCTGGCGGCGGCCCGGACGGCCGGAGACGGCGCCGGACCCGCGACGCCGCTCGCCGTGCCGATCCCTTACCGGGACCCAACTTCCGCGTTCGCGCCGCTCGCGCAGCTCTCCTGGGCGGCGCTGCTCGACTCGGCCGCGGAACACCCCGCGCGCGGCCGCTTCGCCTACATCGCCGTGGACCCGATGGAAACGTTGCTTTTACCGGCGGGGGGAACGGCGAATCCGTTCGCGCTTCTGCGCGCGAAGCTTCCCTTCGGCCTCGCGCGGGCGCTGCCGGGCCTGCCGCCGTTCCAAGGCGGCGCGCTCGGGATTTTCGGCTACGAGCTCGGGCGCTTTCTCGAGCGCCTGCCCAAGCCCCGCGCCACCGTCCCCGCTCCCCCGGAGATGGCGGTCGGGTTTTACGACACGGTCGCCGCCTTCGATCTCGCGCGGCGGAAAGCGTGGGTGATCGCCCGCGACGTTCCGGGAGCGCCCGCGAACCGCCCGCCGGCGCGGGCGCGCGCCGAGGCGCTCGCGGCCAAGCTTCGCACCGCCCCCGGGCTCGGTCTCCCCGACTGGAACGTTCGCGGGACCTGGCGGACGGAAACCGATCGCGCGCGCTTCGAGGAAATGGTCGCAAGGACCGTCGAGTACATCCGCGCCGGCGACATCTTCCAGGCGAACATGACCCGGCGCTTCATCGCCGCGCTGCCGCCCGCCCTCGATCCCTTCACGCTCTATCGGCGGCTTAGGCGCTTGAGTCCCGCGCCGTTCGCGGCCTTTGTCAACGCGCCGGGGCTTCAGTTGCTGTCGGCCTCGCCCGAGCGTTTTCTCGCCCTCGACACCGAAGGCCGGGTCGAAACCCGCCCGATCAAAGGCACGCGGCCGAGAGGAGCCGATCCGGCCGAGGACGCCCGCTTCGTCGCCGAGCTGCGCGCGAGCGAAAAGGACCGCGCCGAGAACCTGATGATCGTGGATCTCCTGCGCAACGATCTGTCCCGGGTCTCGACCATCGGCAGCGTCCGGGTGCCGGAACTGTTCACGCTCGAAACCTTCGCCCAGGTCCATCATCTGGTCTCGGCGGTGGAGGGCCGGCTCGCGCCGGGCATGACCGCGCTCGACTTGCTCATGGCCGCCTTTCCCGGGGGCTCGATCACCGGCGCGCCCAAGATCCGGGCGATCGAGATCATCCACGAATTGGAGCCAGCCCAGCGCGGGCCCTATTGCGGCGCGCTCGCCTGGATCGGTTTCGACGGGGCGATGGATTCGAGCATCGTCATCCGCTCCCTCTGGCTCGCCGACGGCCTCGTGGTGGCGCAGGCGGGCGGCGGCATCGTCGCCGATTCCGTGCCTCGGGCCGAGTACGAGGAAACGACGGTCAAGGCGGCGCCGCTGCTCGCCGCGCTCACCGGCGAGTCTTTGCCGTGAGCGGAAAATTCTGGCTGAACGGCAGGTTCGTCGAGGGCGCGCAAGCGCGCCTCGATGTCGCCGATCGCGGGTTCACCCTGGGCGACGGGCTGTTCGAGACGCTCGCCGTGCGCAACGGCAAAACCTTGCGCGTCAAGGCGCACCTCGCGCGCCTGGGTGCGGGCGCGCGGGCCTTGTGCATCCCCGTTCCCTACGACGACGCCGCGCTCGGCCGGGCGCTATCCGACACGACCCGGATGAACGGTGTGCGCGACGGCGTGCTCCGCCTGACGCTCTCGCGCGGCTCGGGCGCGCGCGGGCTCGCGCCGCCCGAAAAACCCTCGCCCACGGTCGTGATCGCGGCCGAGGCGGGCTTGCCGCCCGAAACCCCGGCCCGCGCCATCGTCGCGCGGACTGCGCGCCGCGACGAAGGCTCGGCGTTGTCCCGCCTGAAGAGCCTGAGCTATCTCGAAGAGGTTCTGGCGCGGATGGAGGCCCGCGATGCCGGCGCTGACGAGGCGCTCCTGCTGAACACGCAGGGGCGCATCGCCGACGGGGCGGCGTCCACGCTGTTCGTCCATCTCGGCGACTGGCTGCTCACGCCCACAATCGAGGACGGCGCGCTGCCCGGAATCGTGCGCGCGGCGGCGATCCGCGAGCTCGGCGCCGTCCCGCGCGCGTTGGCGCCCGAGGACGTTCATCGAGCCGACGAGGCGGTGTTGGTGAACAGCCTCGGCGTTCGCGCGCTCGTCGCCCTCGACGGGCGCCCGATCGGCTCAGGGAAGGAAGGGATATGGTGCGCGAAACTCCGCGAGATCGCCCACGCCGACGAATGAACGCCGAGAGGTGAAATCAGACCGCCGAGACGCCGCCCGAGGCCCGCGCGACTTCGCGCAGCACGTCGGCCTCGATTTCCGCTTCCGCCATGCGATGGGCGACCACGTCGCGGAGGCTTACCATGTCGATCACCCGGCCCGCTTCCACCACCGGCAGGTGGCGAATGTGGCGCGCGTCCATCAGCAGGGCGACGGCTTCGAATTCGGTTTCGGGGGTGCAGGTGGCGACATCGCGGGTCATCAGGGAACCCACCGGGTTCGCCAGCACGGCGGCCTGTTTCTCGGCGAGGCCGCGAATGACGTCGCGCTGCGAAATGATGCCGACCAGCCGCCCGTCGCCGTCGGTCACCGGCAGCGCGCCGACCTTGTGGCGGTCGAGAAGCTCGATCGCCGTCTGAACCGTGTCTCCGGCACCGCAGGTGGCCAGCGGGGCGGTGCGAGACTTCATCACCGAACGGATGGTCTGTTGGGACTGGGCCATGACGCGAGTTTTTAACATAGGGGGTAAAGGATACCCCGCCAACGCCGATGCGATTCCAAAGGCGCGTCAATCGGTTAGCGCGCGCCGGATGGGCGCGCCCGCCGTTCCTGTTTGACCGGAAATCGGTTTAGTGCGCCGAAACCCCGCCGGTGGCGCGGGCGTAGTCGCGCAACACGTCGGCTTCGAGCTCGGCTTCCGAAAGCCGCAACGAGACGACGTCGCGGAGGCTCACCATGTCCACCACCCGGCTTCCCTCCATCACCGGCAGGTGGCGGATGCGCCGCTTGTCCATCAGCCGCACCGCGTCCTTGATCGCCGTGGCGCGGGTGCAGGTGACCACGTCGCGGCTCATCAGCTCGCTCACTTTGTGGGCGCGGACATCGCCCTGGCTCGCGGCGAGCGCGCGGATGACGTCGCGCTCGGAAACGACCCCGACCAGCCGCCCGTCGCCGTCGGTCACCGGCAGCGCGCCGATCTTGTAGCGGTTGAGCAGCCCGACCACGAGCTGGATCGTGTCGTCGGGGCGGCAGGTGACGACCGGGGTGGTGCGCGACTTGAGGACGGTGTCGATGGTCTGCTGGGCCATGTCGGGTGCCTCCATGTATATGACGGCTTTGTTATATATTTATTCTAATATACGGAAACTGATAAATAACGCAAACAATGATTGTTTATCAAGTAAAATCAAATGCTTGAGCCTTCGCGGGATCAGATAAAGAGCATCGCTCCGTCCTTGGATGCGTCTTCGAGCAAGGTCGCGACGCCCGCGATCTCGACCGGAACGTCGGTGCGCAAGTCCTCAGGGGCGAGCCCGCGCGCCTTCAGCCCCAATTCGCAGACGATGACGCGCACGCCCAGCTCGACACACGCCGTCAAAAGCTGTTCGAAATCGGCGAGCCGCCGGTGCTTGAAGGCGTCGTCCATCGCGCCGCCGTCGCGGAAACCCTCGGTCGTCGGCTGGGAGAGGGCCAAGCGCCGCCACGCGGGCGCGCCCGAAGGATCGGGTTTCAGAAGCGCGCGGCATGCGTCCATGGTGAAAA
>MIAC01000088.1:0-16246 GCA_001830475.1 Rhodospirillales bacterium RIFCSPLOWO2_12_FULL_67_15 | reverse complement strand
TGAAAAAAAGCGTCGCCCGCGAGCCGAGCGCGAGCGCGCTCGAGGCCAGCACCAGGGCGTAGTGCACCTTGTCGTATTCGCCGGAATAAACGACCAGCGAGAGGACGTCGGGGCGGTTCGAAGCGGCCATGCGGGTCTCGGCTACGAGCGCCGGTGGAGGGAAAGATCGCGGATGGTCGGATGGTCCCCGCACAAGGGGCAGCCCGGGTCGGCGGGCACGCGGATCTTGCGCATCTCCGCCGAAAGTCCGTCGCAGAGCATGAGCCAGCCCGATAGCCCCTCGCCGATGCCGAGGATTTCCTTCAAAACCTCGGTCGCCTGCAAGGAGCCGATCACGCCGCAAAGCGCGCCCAAGACGCCGGCTTCGGCGCAGGAGGGAATTTCGCCCGGCGGCGGCGGTTCGCGAAAGATGCAGCGATAGCAGGGGCCGTGGCCGCCGCCCGGCTGCCGCTCGTGCGCCTTGAAGGTGGCGACCTGGCCGTCGAAGCGCAGGATCGCGCCCGAAACCAGGGTCTTGTTCGCGAGATAGCACGCGTCGTTGAGCAGAAACCGGGTCTCGAAGTTGTCGCTGCCATCGGCGACCAGATCGTAGTTGGCGATCACCGCGAGGGCGTTGTCGGCGCCGATCCGCTCTTCGTGCGTGACCACCGTCACCTCGGGATTGATGGCGGCGAGCATCTGGCGGGCGCTGTCGACCTTGGGCTCGCCGATGCGCCCGGTGGTGTGCACGATCTGGCGCTGGAGATTCGAGAGGTCGACCGCGTCGGGATCGATCACGCCGAGCGTGCCGACCCCGGCGGCGGCGAGATAGAGCAAAAGCGGCGAGCCGAGCCCGCCGGCGCCGACCACCAGGACCTTCGCCTGCAACAGCCGCGCCTGGCCTTCGCCGCCCACCTCTTTCAGGAGGATATGGCGGGCGTAGCGGCGGACCTGGGTTTCGGTGAAATCCATGCGCAGGCGCGTCTCAGGTTGGGATGCGCGGTCAACGCTCGCACCCGCCCCCATTGTCACCCCCGCGAAAGCGGGGGTCCATGCTTTCGAAAAAGCCGGATTCCCGCTTGCGTGGGAATGATGGGAAGAGCGGTCACGCGTACCACTATATCAATCGAGGCCGAGGCCGTCGAACAGCGGGGTCGAAAGATAGCGCTCCGACGCGCTCGGCAGGATCGCGAGCACGGTCTTGCCGGCCATCCCCGGGCGCCCGCCGACCTCGAGGGCGGCGGCGATCGCCGCGCCCGAGGAAATCCCGACCGGAAGCCCTTCGAGGCGCGCCGCCTTGCGCGCGTAAGCGAACGCGGTCTCGTTGCCGATGCGCAGGATTTCGTCGATCAGGCTGGCATTGAGGACTTTCGGCACGAAGCCCGCGCCGATGCCCTGGATCTTGTGCGGTCCCGGCGGCCCGCCCGAGAGCACGGCGCTGTCCTCGGGCTCGACCGCGATCAGGCGCAACGCGGGCCGGCGCGGCTTCAAGACCTCGCCGACGCCGGTGAGCGTGCCGCCGGTGCCGACGCCGATCACGATCGCGTCGACGTTGCCCCCGGTGTCGCGCCAGATTTCCTCGGCGGTGGTGCGGCGGTGAATCTCGGGGTTGGCCGGGTTCTCGAACTGCTGGAGCATGATCGCGCCCTTGTGCTCGCGGAGCAAATCGTTGGCGCGCTCGATCGCGCCGCGCATGCCCTTGGCCGCGGGCGTGAGCACGATCTCGGCGCCGAGCAGGACCAGCATCTTGCGCCGCTCGACCGACATGCTGTCGGGCATGGTCAGGATCAGCCGGTAGCCCTTGGCCGCGGCGACGAAGGCGAGCGCGATCCCGGTGTTGCCCGAGGTGGGCTCGACCAGCACCGCGCCCGGCTTGATCAGGCCGTCGCGCTCGGCCGCCTCGACCATGGCGAGGCCGATGCGGTCCTTGACCGAAGAAAGCGGGTTGAAGAACTCGCACTTGCCCAGGAGCTCGGCCTTGCAGCCGGCTTCGGCGGCAATCCGCGCCAGGCGCACGATCGGCGTGGCGCCGATGGTCTCGAGGATCGAGCCGTAGACGCGGCCGCGGAATTCGGGCGCGGCCGAAGCGGCGGGCGACGAGGCGGAGGCGGGGGATTTTGGCGGCATGATCGGTTTCCCGTCAGATGGCGAAATCCAGGTTGCGGCGGCCCTCGCTCGCGACGCCGGCTTGGGTCGCGCGCGCACACAGATCCTCGATGGTGACGGATTCGAGCCGGGCGATGATGTTTTCGCTGAGCTCGCCCCACAGCGGGCGGACGACTTTTTGCCCGAGCTCCGAGCCGCCGGCGTCGGCGATCTCGACGCCGGCGACCTCGAGCGCGCGCACGATCCGGACGATCTCGCCGACGGAAATGCGCCGGCGTTCGCGCGCGAGGCGATAACCGCCGCGCGGGCCGCGCACGCCGACCAGCACGCCGGCGCGGACCAGCTCCTGCAACGCGCGTTCGAGATAACGCTTGGGAATGCCCTGGCGGCGGGTGATCTCGGCGCTCTGCACCGGGCCGGCGCCGGCGTGATAGGCGATGTCGAGCACCGCCTCGATCGCGAACAGGGTCTTGCGCGAGAGTTTCAGCATCAACCGCTCCCGCCGAGGCCGCTCGAGCCGAAGCCGCTTGGCCCCCGCGCGCTGGCGGGAAGGCTTTCGCTCATGCGCCAGCGCACGGCCTCGATCCGGGTGACGACAATTTGCGCGATCCGCATGCCGCGCTCGATGACGAAGGGCGAACGGCCCAAGTTGACGAGGATCACCTTGATCTCGCCGCGGTAGTCGGCGTCCACGGTGCCGGGGGCGTTGAGCACGGTGACGCCGTGATCCAGCGCCAACCCCGAGCGCGGGCGCACCTGCGCCTCGAAGCCTTGGGGAAGCGCAAGCGCGATCCCCGAGGGGATCGCCGCGCGCTCGCCCGGCGCGAGGACGACCGGGTCGGCGACGGCGGCAAGGAGATCGGCGCCCGCGGCGCCGGCAGAGGCGTAGGCCGGAAGCGCCAAGCCGTCGCCGTGGGGAAGACGTTGTACCGCGACCTCGATGCTCATCGCCGGCTCCGCTTGCGGCTTTTCGCGCTCCGCCCGCTTCCCAGCGCGTCGGCGACGCGGGCCGCGAGCCGCGCGGCGAGCGCGTCCTTGCTCAGGGCGGGCCACGATTCCGTTCCGGCGCGGGTCACGAATTCGACCGTGTTGACGTCGCCGCCGAAGACGCCGGTGTCCGCCGAAACGTCGTTGGCGAGAATCCAGTCGCAGCCCTTGGCCGCGAGCTTTTTCCTGGCGTTGGCGACGAGATCGCCGGTCTCGGCGGCGAAGCCGATCACGAGGCGCGGGCGGCGGGCGCCGGCGCGGGCGAGCGTCCCGAGGATATCCGGGTTTTCGGCGAGCGCGAGCGAGAGGGGGCGGCCCGTCTTCTTGATCTTGCTTCGGGCGGGGTTCGCGGCCCGCCAGTCGGCGACGGCGGCGGCGCAGACCGCGACGTCGGCGGGCAGCGCGCGTTCGCACGCTTCCAGCATCTCGCGCGCGGATTCGACATGCACCGTCGCGATGCCGGGCGGATCGGCGAGCGCCACCGGCCCCGTCACCAGCGTCACGCGCGCGCCGGCACGGGCGAGCGCGCGGGCGATGGCGTGGCCCTGCTTGCCCGAGGAGCGGTTGGCGACGTAGCGCACCGGATCGAGCGCTTCCCAGGTCGGGCCGCTGGTCACCAGCGCGCGGGTGCCCGCAAGCGCGCCCACGGGGCCCGTTGTCTTCAGGGCGAGAAACGCGGCCACGGCCTCGACGATGGTTTCGGGCTCGGCCATGCGGCCCATGCCCCACTCGCCGCAGGCCATGTCGCCTTCCTCCGGGCCGACGAAAACGACGCCGCGTTGGCGTAAAGTCGCCAGATTGGCCTGGGTCGCCGGATGCTCCCACATGCGCACGTTCATGGCCGGCGCGGCGAGGACCGGCTTGTCGGTCGCGAGCAGAAGAGTGCTGGCGAGATCGCCCGCGAGTCCGGCGGCCAGCTTGGCGAGGATGTCGGCGGTCGCCGGCGCCACCACCACCAGATCGGCCTCGCGCGAGAGCCGGATATGCCCCATCTCGCTCTCAATGGTGAGCGAGAAGAGATCGTCGTAAACCTTGTCTTCGGAAACGGCGGCGAGCGCCAAGGGCGCGACGAATTCGCGGCCCGCGCGGGTGAGCACGCAACGCACGGCAAGACCCGTTTCGCGCAAGCGGCGGACCAGCTCGGGCGTCTTGTAGGCGGCGATGCCGCCGGTGACGACGAGGAGAACGCGCCGGCCGCGCTCGCGGTCGGCTCCGGCGCGCCCGCGGGGCGCGAGGCTCTTGGCAGCGGTCTTGGGCACGCAAACTCCCTCAGGCTTGGTTCGTTCGGGTTTTGCCGACGATTTCGGCCGGACCGGCGAAAACGTGGTTTTTAACCATTTAACGAACTGGGTGTGTGGATAGGCTAGCGCCCCCGCCCCGCCCCCGCAAGGGCGGGGAAGAGCATGCCCGCTTGATGTCGACGTTGACCCCTGTAATGATCGTCGTTACATTTGGCGTGTGATTAAGACATTCGCCGCGCGCGAAACGGAGAACTTATTTCGCGGCCGTTTCAGCAGGCGGATACCAGCGGACGTGCAAATGCGAGCGTTGCGCAAGCTGCTCGCGCTCAATGCCGCTCCCGGCCTCGACGATCTTGGGCGGATTCCGGGCAACCGCCTGGAAAAACTGAAGGGCGACCGGGCGGGCCGGTATTCGATCCGGATCAACGACCAGTGGCGAATCTGCTTTTTCTGGCGCGACGGAGACGCCTACGAGGTCGAAGTCGTTGATTACCATCGTTGAGGAGGCCGTCATGGCGAAACAGCGCAAGCGCGACATTCCGCCGATTCACCCGGGGGAAATCCTCAAGACCGAGTTCCTGGAGCCGCTCAATCTCAGCGTGAACGCGCTTAGCCGGGCGATCGGAGTGCCCCGCACCCGTCTCAACGACATCGTTCTCGGCCGGCGCGGCATCACCGCCGACACGGCGCTCAGGCTTTCCCGCTATTTCAGGGTCAGCGCCCGGTTCTGGATGAATCTCCAGTCCCATTACGAGATCGAAACCGCCGAGGAGGCCTTGGGCGAGCGCCTTAACCGCGAGATCCGCCCTCGCGCGGCGTAGCCGGCCCGCTTATTCCGCGAATGTCTTCAGCCAAACGGCGCATGACGTCGGCCTCCCTGCGGTTTCTTTAGAAATCTTTACAACCGCCAGCCCCAATGAAGCGCGGCGATGCCGCCCGAAAGATTGTGAAAGCCGACCCGCTCGAAGCCGGCCTCGGCGAGCAAGCGCGCGAACTCGGCCTGCGGCGGAAAACGGCGGATGCTTTCGGCGAGGTATCGGTAAGCGGCGCGGTCGCCGGCGATTTTGTCGCCGAGCGCCGGCAGCACCTTGAACGACCAGGCGTCGTAAAGCCGGCTCAAGCCCGGCAGCGACATTTTGCTGAATTCGAGGACGACGAACTTGCCGCCGAAATCGAGCGTGCGCCGGGCCTCGGCGAGCGCGGCCTCCAGGCGGGTCACGTTGCGCAGGCAAAAGGCGCTGGTCGCGGCGTCGAAGGATCGGTCGGCGCACGGCAGGTTCTCGGCGTCGCCGACCATCCAGGCGATCCCCGCGTTTTGCCCGCGCTCGGCCGCGCGCTTTTGCCCGACCGCGATCATGTTGGGGTTGGCGTCCACCACCGTCGCCGCCCCGCCGCCCCCTTCGCGCCAGAGCATCGCCACGTCGCCGGTGCCGCCGCCGATGTCGAGCAGGCTCGCCGACGCGCGCGGGCGGAGCCGATCGAGCAGCGCCCGCTTCCACAGGCGGTGCACGCCGAGGCTCATCAGGTCGTTCATCAGGTCGTAACGTTCGGCGACCGAATCGAACACCCGGCGCACCAGCGGCGCTTTCTCGGATTCGCCGACGGCGCGGAAACCGAAATGGGTGGTCGGATCGGGGGTGCGGGCGGCGCGCGTCGCGCCGGGAGGCGCGCCATCAAACGGTGCTGGCTTCGCCGGTGGGCGCACGACATCGGGGCGCGGCTTGGATCGAGCCATGGGGGAACGATAGCCGAGGCCGGCCAGCTCCGCTACCATGCGCGCCCCATGCCCGAACTGCCCGAGGTCGAAACCGTCCGCCGCGCGCTCGCCCGCGCCCTGTCCGGGCAGCGGCTGTCGCACGTCCATGTGCGCCGGCACGATCTGCGCGTGCCCTTGCCGCGGGATTTCGTCCGCCGTCTGGAAAGCCGCCGGGTGCGAAAGGTCGCGCGCCGCGCCAAGTTCCTGCTCGTCCATCTCGACGGCGGCGAGGTGCTGGTGGCGCACCTCGGCATGTCGGGGCGGATGCGGCTGTTCAAGAAGCCCGCGCCCAAGGCGGAGCGCCACGACCACGTCGAGATCGAGACGGGTACCCGCGTGCTCCGCTTCAACGATCCGCGCCGCTTCGGCCTGATGGCCCTGGTGCGGAAGGACAAGCTCGACGAGCATAAATGGTTCCGCGCGCTCGGACCCGAGCCCTTGGCCAAGGACTTCACCGGCCCGCGCCTCGCCGAGCGGCTCAAGGGCCGCAAGATCTCGCTCAAAGCAGCGCTCATGGACCAGCGGATCGTGGCCGGGCTCGGCAACATCTACGTCTCGGAGGCGATGTTTCGCGCGGGGCTTTCGCCCCGCCGCCGCGCGGGCTCGGTGCAGGGCGCGCTCGCGGGCAAGTTCGCCCGCGCGATCAAGTCCGTGCTCCGGGCCGCGATCGCCGCCGGGGGATCGTCCTTGCGCGACCACCGCCGGCCCTCGGGCGAGCTCGGCTACTTTCAGCACCATTTCGCCGTCTACGGGCGCGCCGGCGAGCGCTGCCCGGGCTGCACCTGCGACGTCAAGAAGACCGGCGGCATCAAGCGGCTGGTCCAGGGCGGCCGGGCGACGTTCTATTGCCCGCGCAAGCAGAAGTGAGGCCGCTGGTTGGGTGTCGAGGGCGGTGCTATAACCCCGGCCCATGGCTTTGCCGACCATTCCGGCCGCGCTCGCCGCGCTGGTCTTGCTCGCCGCGCCCCTGGCCGCCGCGGAGACGCCTGCGCCCGCGGCCGAGCCCGACGAAGAGGCCGTGTTCCTGTCCGTGATCGAGGATATCCCGCTCATGCCCGGCCTGATCGAGGACGAAGCCCGCGCCATCGTCTTCGACGCGGCGGGAGGAAGGCTCGCGGAGACCTACGCCCAAGGCCGGCTCGCGCCGGCCGCCGTGCTCGAATTCTACGGCGAAACGCTGCCCGCGCTCGGCTGGCGCAGCGAGAGGGATTCGCGCTGGGTGCGCGAGGGCGAGGCGTTGACCCTCGAGATCAAGGAAGGGCCGAACGGGATCGACGCGCGCTTTTCCCTCTCGCCCGCGCGCCAGCGCTAGGGAGGCTCCAATCAAATCCTCAAACCGTCATTCCGGGGTCGCGCCGGCGGAACCCGGAATCCAGCACCGCATTGATAATAATGGATTCCGGATAACGGCGTTGCCGTTTCCGGAATGACGATATTGACTTACTCGGACCCACCCTAAGTTTTTCCCGCGTATTCTAGGTTTTCTCTTGAGGAGGTGCCGTCATGGCCTACCAGAACATCATCGTCGAGACGCGCGGGCCCGTCGGGCTCATCACTTTCAACCGGCCCAAGGCGCTGAACGCGCTCAATAATGACCTGATCTCCGAACTGGCCCAGGCGCTCGACGCTTTCGAGGCCGACGATTCCGTGGGCGCGATCGTCCTTACCGGCAGCGAAAAGGCGTTCGCCGCCGGGGCCGACATCAAGGAAATGAAGGACAAGACCTTCGTCGAGGCTTTTCTCGGCAACTTTATTTCGAAGTGGGAGCGTCTCAGCACCTGCCGCAAACCGACGATCGCGGCAGTGGCCGGATATGCCCTCGGCGGGGGCTGCGAGATGGCCCTGATGTGCGACTTCATCCTCGCCGCCGACAACGCCAAGTTCGGCCAGCCGGAAATCACGCTCGGCGTCATCCCCGGCGCGGGCGGAACCCAACGCCTGACCCGGCTGGTGGGCAAGTCCAAGGCGATGGAAATGTGCCTCACCGGGCGGATGATGGACGCGGCCGAAGCCGAACGGTCGGGGCTGGCAAGCCGGGTGGTTCCCGCAGCCGAGCTGGTCGAGGAAGCGGTCAAGACCGCGACCGCGATCGCCAAGATGTCCAGAGTTTCGGTCCTGATGGCCAAGGAGGCGGTCAACCGGGCGTACGAAACGACGCTCGCCGAAGGGATTCGCTTCGAGCGCCGCCTGTTCCACGCGCTGTTCGCGACCGCCGACCAGAAAGAAGGAATGGCCGCCTTCTCCGAGAAGCGCCAGCCCAATTTCACCAATAAATAAGCGCGCGCGAATAAACCCATGGAGTTCCGCCGGGCGCGCAGGCGCCCTTATTTCAAGACCCGGCGGCGTCGTGCAAGGGCACGCCTGGCGGCGTGACGTCCACGCCCGATCTTTCGTCTAGGCGGCTCTCGCCGCCGGGCGGTTGACGGCTTGGGGGCCGGAGGCTATAAGCCGCACCCTCCGCCCGAGCGGGCGGCTCGCGCGCTTGCCCGGAGAGGGCGTTCGGGTTCAGGGATTTCATGCCATGGGCGATCAAGCTCCTGCCGCGGCCAGCAAAAAGAAAAGCGCCCGGATCAAGTCGTCGCTTAAGCGCGCCCGGCAGTCGCCGAAGCGGACCGCCGTCAACACCGCGCGCCTCAGCCAAGTTCGCACCGCCGTGCGGGCGGTCGAAGCGGCCATCGCCGCGGGCGACAAGACCAAGGCTCAAGCGGCATTGCGCGTGGCCGAGCCGGTACTGATGCGCGGCGGGGCCAAGGGCGTGCTCCACCATCGCGCGGCGGCACGCAAGATATCGCGGCTCGTCGCGCGAATTCGCAAGATGGGTTGAGGGTCGGTCGCCGCCGCCGAGGGCGCGCGCGCGGCTTTGTCTTTAGTTTGAAGCGACTGCGTCCTTTATTTCGAATATTTCAACGCGAACTTGCGCCCGGATCGGTTTTATTTCGCACCCATCGCCGCTGCGCTCGGGTGAAGCCGCTGTGCCCATTCGATTTTTCCTTCGCGCCGGCCCGCCGACCGGTCCCGAGCCGCGCGGTGTGACCGGTTTCCATCAAGAATAAAATTTCTCATATCTCCAATCACGAGTCGGTTGCGCCGCTCCGCGCTTCTCGCTACAGTTTTGCCTCGCGACGGCATTGTTGCCGGCGCGTCCGTGTAAAAAAACATCCCGCGCAAAAACTTTCTAACGTCGTCACGCCCACGCGAGAGGAACGAAATTGCGAAACCTTGAACGGTAGAATGTTTTCGGTTTCGCGCGCCCGCGTGTTTCGTGCGTGGCGGGGGAAGCGGGGAAGCGACCGGAGCGGAGCGTAAGGGACGCTTAAGGCGGAGTATCGGACCCGGGCTAACAGGACGGATCCGGCGGAAAACAAGCCGAGGCGGCGCTGGTTAATAAAAAGGGTCCGGTCATGAACCGGGTCCCGGATGCGGAATAAGGGGGGAATTTCACCGTGACCGCGGTTTCAGCCGAAAGAATGGGGGGAAAAGGCTATTTCCCAGGGAGATCCGGCGCGCCGCCCCCCTAGTTCGTCGGGGGTGCGGTCCCTTCGGAGCGCCTGGCGCTTGAAGACGGGGGCGTGATTCGAGAGCCGGAAGTTTTCCAAGAGCGGGCCATTTCAGGGACTTCAAAATAATAAAATGACCAGCGACAAGAACCCACCTTCGGCCACGCTTCCAGAGATCGAAATTCAATGGCGCGACGTCTGCGCCCGGTTGCGCGGCGAGGTCGGCGATACCGCTTGGCAGAGCTGGCTCAAGCCCATGGCGGTCAAGATTTTCGAGGGCGGGCGGGTCCGCTTTTCGGTGCCGACTCGCTTTATGCGCGACTGGGTGCTCGACAATTACGCCGACCGGATCGCCAAAATGTGGCGCGAGCTCAACCCGGCGGTGCTTGGGCTCGACGTACTGGTGCAGGCGGAACGAAGCGCGGCCCCGGCCGACGGGCCGAGGCCCGGCTTAGGCGCCGGATCGTCCGCCGCCGCCAACGCCACCGTGGCCCGGGCGGCGGCGGCGGCCCACAGCCTCAGCGCGCCCTTGGATCCCCGCAACACCTTCGATGCCTTCGTCGTCGGCAAGCCCAACGAGTTCGCCTGGGCGGCGGCCAAGCGGGTCGCCGAGGCGACCAAGGCGCCGCCCTTCAATCCGCTCTTTCTTTACGGCGGTGTCGGGCTCGGCAAGACCCACCTGATGCACGCCATCGCCTGGTACATCCGTACCCACCAGCCGAAGCGGAACGTCCTTTACATGTCGGCCGAGAAATTCATGTACCGCTTCATCCGGGCGCTGCGCGAGCAGAACACGGTCGATTTCAAGGAACAGTTCCGCTCGGTCGACGTGCTGATGATCGACGACGTCCAGTTCATCGCCGGCAAGGATTCGACCCAGGAGGAATTCTTCCACACCTTCAACGCGTTGGTGGACCAGGGCCGCCAGATCGTGATTTCGGCCGACAAGTCGCCTTCGGATTTGGAGGGCATGGAGGAGAGGCTGATCTCGCGCCTCAACTGCGGCTTGGTCGCCGACATCCACGCCACCACCTACGAGCTTCGCCTCGGCATCCTCGAATCCAAGGCCGAACAGCTCGGCGGGGCGGTCCCCCACAAGGTGCTGGAGTTCCTGGCGCACCGCATCACCTCCAACGTCCGCGAGCTCGAAGGCGCGCTCAACCGGGTCATCGCCCAGTCCCAGCTGGTCGGGCGCGAGATTTCGCTCGAAACCGCCCAGGACTACCTCAAGGACCTGCTCCGCGCCAACGACCGGCGGGTGACGATCGAGGACATCCAGAAGCGGGTCGCCGCCCACTTCAACGTCCGGCTCGCCGACATGTTCTCCGAGCGCCGCTCGCGCTCGGTCGCGCGGCCGCGCCAGATCGCCATGTATCTCGCCAAGCAGCTCACCCAGCGCTCGCTCCCCGAGATCGGACGCAAATTCGGCGGGCGCGACCACACCACGGTCATGCACGCGGTCCGTAAAGTGGAGGAGCTGCGCACCCAAGACCAGGCCTTCGCCGAGGACGTGGATATGCTCCGGCGCATGCTGGAGGGCTGAGTTTTCCGGGCGCGTTCCGGCCAAGGCCTGCGCGCCGTTCCCCTCGACCCCCCTTTTGCTATAATGGCCGGACTGTCCCCAGGGGCTAGCCATCCATGAAACTCACCATCGAACGGGCCGCGCTTCTGAAGTCCTTGGGCCACGTGCAAAGCGTGGTCGAGCGGCGCAACACCATCCCCATCCTCGCCAACGTCAAGATTTCGGCCGCCGACGGGAAACTCGCGCTGAACGCGACCGACATGGACATCGAAATCGTCGAAAGCGTGGCGGCATCGGTCGCGGCCAAGGGCGCGACCACCGCGCCGGCGCACACCCTCTACGAAATCGCGCGCAAGCTGCCCGAAGGCGCCGAAGTCGAGATCGAAGCCGGCGGCGAGGGCAAGCTCACGGTCCGGGCCGGGCGCTCGCGCTTCCAGCTCTCCTGCCTGCCGGTCGAGGAGTTTCCGGTCATGGGCGGCGGGTCCTATGCCCACACCTTCCGCCTCGGCGCGGCGGATTTGCGCGGCACCATCGAGCGCACCCGCTTCGCCATCTCCAACGAGGAGACTCGTTACTATCTCAACGGCATCTATCTGCATCCCGCCAAGCGCGACAAGACCGCGGTGCTGCGCGCGGTCGCGACCGACGGCCACCGGCTCGCCAGCGTCGAGGTCCCGTTGCCCAAGGGGGCGTCGGGCATGCCCGGCGTGATCGTGCCGCGCAAGACCGTCAACGAGCTGCACCGGCTGATCGAGGAATCGGACGCCGAGGTCGAGATCGGCGTCTCGGAGACCAAGATCCGCTTCGCCCTCGACGGCGCCGAGATCGCTTCCAAGCTGATCGACGGCACGTTTCCAGACTACGAGCGGGTCATCCCCACCGGCAACGACAAGGAAATGGAGGTCAACCGCCGGACCTTCACCGAGGCGGTCGACCGCGTCACCGCCATCTCGAGCGAGAAATCCCGGGCGGTCAAACTCAAGCTCGGCAAGAACACCCTCGAACTTTCCGCCACCAGCGCGGAAAACGGCAGCGCCAGCGAGGAGATCGAGGTCGCCTACCAAGGCGCGGCGCTCGAAATCGGCTTCAATGCCCGCTACCTGCTCGACATCGCCCAGCAGATGACCGGCGATACCTTGCGGCTGTCCATGGCCGATGCCGCCTCGCCGACCGTGCTCGCGGACGCGGCGGACGCCGCCGGCCTCTACGTCCTGATGCCGATGCGGGTATGAACGCGGCGTCCTCGCTTCCGCCAATCCTTGCCCGCTCCGAACCCGCCCCAAGCGCGCCCCGCGAGGCGTTTTTCCTCGCCGCGCTGGCGCTGACCGATTTTCGCACCTACCCCCGACTCAGGTTCGAGCTTCCCGCCGGCCCGGGGCTGATCGCGCTCACCGGGCCGAACGGCGCGGGCAAGACCAACGTGCTCGAAGCGATCTCGTTCCTCGCCCCCGGCCGCGGCCTGCGCGCGGCCGGACTTCAGGACCCGACCCGCTGGGGCGCCTCCCCGGCGGCGCCCGGCCAGCGCCCGGCCTGGGCGGTGGCGGCGCGGGTTCGCGGACCCGCGGGGACCCGCGAGGTCGGCACCGGGCTCGATCCGGTTGCCACCGCGCCCGAACGCAGGCTGGTCCACGTCGACGGCACGCCCGCCCGCGTCCAGGGGCGCCTGGCCGAGGCGTTCGCGGTCCAGTGGTTGACGCCCCCCATGGAACGGCTCTTCCAGGACGGCGCGCGGACGCGGCGCAAATTCATCGATCGCGTCGCCGTCGGCCTCGATTCCCTGCACGCCGAGCGGGTGCAGAGCTACGAGCAGGCGGCGCGCGAACGAATCCGGCTATTGACCGGGCCTGCCGAAGCTTGCGATCCGGCGTGGCTCGCGGCGCTGGAAGCGCGGATGGCCGAAACCGGAACCGCGCTCGCGTGCGCGCGCATCGCGGCGGCGGAAAAGCTCGACGCCGCCTGCCTGGGCTCGCGCGGGCCGTTTCCCGGCGCGCGGGTCGCGATGGCGGGCGAGATCGAGGATTGGCTGGCTCAAGGTCCCGCGCTCGCGGCCGAAGAACGGCTGGCCCGGGCGCTCGCCCTCGCGCGCGGGCGCGACGCGGCTACCGGCGCGACCGGCGCCGGCCCGCAGCGGAGCGACATGGCCGTCCGCCACACCCTCAGGGACCAGCCGGCGGAACAGTGTTCGACCGGAGAGCAAAAAGCGCTTTTGGTCGCGCTTGTCCTGGGCGCGGCCGACGTGCTGGCGGCGGCGCGCGGCGCCCGGCCGGTCCTGCTGCTCGACGAGGTCGCGGCGCACCTCGATCGCCTCCGGCGCGAGGCCTTGTTCGCCTCGCTGCTCGATTCGGGCGCCCAGGTCTGGCTCGCCGGAGCCGACCGCGAACCTTTCGAGTCGCTCAGCGGCCGGGCGCGATTCTACGCGGTCGCCGAGGGCGCGATCGAACCCTTGCCCTGAAGCCTCGGCTGCGCGAATCTGACCTTCATGAACGCCAAAACCCCCGCCGTCGCCGGCAAGGCCCCGGACAAAGGCCCCGAGAAATCCCCCGAGAAATCCTACGACGCCGATTCGATCAAGGTGCTGCGCGGCCTCGATGCCGTGCGCAAGCGCCCCGGCATGTACATCGGCGATACCGACGACGGCACCGGGCTCCACCACATGGTCTACGAGGTGGTGGACAACGCCATCGACGAGGCGCTCGCCGGCTACTGCGACCGGGTCGACGTGGTGCTCAACGGCGACGGCTCGGTCACGGTGCGCGACAACGGCCGCGGCATTCCGACCGACCTGCACCCCGAGGAGAAGGTCTCGGCGGCCGAGGTCATCATGACCCAGCTCCACTCGGGCGGTAAATTCGACCAGAACTCCTACAAGGTTTCGGGCGGCCTGCACGGGGTCGGCGTTTCCGTGGTCAACGCGCTCTCCGAGTGGCTCGATTTGCGCATCTGGCGCTCAGGTTCCGAGCACCATGTCCGCTTCAAATACGGCGTCGCCGAGGCGCCGCTGAAAGTCGCGGGCGCGGCGCCCAAGACCGATCAGGCCAAGCCGCTGACCGGAACCGAGGTGACGTTTCTCGCCTCCAAGAAGATATTCACCAAGACCGAATACGACTTCGCCACCCTCGAACACCGGCTGCGCGAGCTCGCCTTCCTCAATTCCGGGGTGCGGCTCACCCTCACCGACGCGCGCAAGCCGGCGCCCGAGGTCGCGGACATGCACTACCAGGGCGGCCTCAAGGCGTTCGTCGACTGGCTCGACCGCTCCAAGAACGCGCTCGTTCCGACGGTCATCGTCAAGAACGAGAAGGACGGCCTCACGGTCGAGGCGGCGCTGCAATGGAACGACGCCTACCACGAGACCATGTTCTGCTTCACCAACAACATCCCGCAGCGCGACGGCGGCACCCATCTGGCCGGCTTCCGCAACGCGCTCACCCGCGCGATCGCCAAGTACGCCGAGGTTTCCGGCATCGCGCGCAAGGAGAAAATTCCGATCACCGGCGAAGACGCGCGCGAAGGGCTCACCTGCGTGCTCTCGCTCAAGGTGCCGGACCCCAAGTTCTCGTCCCAGACCAAGGACAAGCTGGTGTCCTCCGAGGTCCGCCCGGCGGTCGAGGGGATCATGGGCGAAGCGCTCGATTCCTGGTTCGAGGAGCACCCGACCGAGGCGCGCAAGGTGATCGGCAAGATCGTCGAGGCCGCGCTCGCGCGCGAGGCGGCGCGCAAGGCGCGCGAGCTGACCCGGCGCAAGGGCGCGCTCGACCTCTCGTCCTTGCCCGGCAAGCTCGCCGACTGCCAGGAACGCGACCCGGCCAAATCCGAGCTGTTCATCGTCGAGGGCGATTCGGCCGGCGGCTCGGCCAAGCAGGGCCGCGACCGCCGCACCCAGGCGATCTTGCCTCTGCGCGGCAAGATCCTGAACGTCGAGCGGGCCCGCTTCGACAAGATGCTGAGTTCGGCCGAGATCGGCACGCTGATCGCCGCGCTCGGCACCGGCATCGGCAGCGAGGACTTCGATATCGGCAAATGCCGCTACCACAAGATCATCATCATGACCGACGCCGACGTCGACGGCGCCCACATCCGCACCCTGCTGCTGACCTTCTTTTTCCGCCAGATGCGCGAGGTCGTCGATAAGGGCTATCTTTACGTCGCCCAGCCGCCGCTTTATCGGATCAAGCGCGGCACGGCCTCGGTCTATCTCAAGGACGACGCGGCGCTCGAGGACTATCTCGTCTCCGCGGTGATCGAGGAGGGCGCGGTGTTCGTTCCCTTCGACGGCCAGCAGATCGGCGGCGCGCACCTGCACGAGGTGGTGGACGCCGCCCGCCTCATCAAGGGTATGATCGCCCGCCTCGGCGCCCACGTCGCGATGCCGGTGCTGGAGCAGGCGGCGATCCTGAGCGCCCTCGATCCCCAAGTGCTCGCCGACCGCAAGCAGGCGGGCCAAGTCGCCGGCGTGATCGCCAAGCGCCTCGATGCCCTGGCGCCCGCGCCCGAGCGCGGCTGGAAGGGCGATGCGCTCGCCGACGGCAGCCTCGCGTTCGCGCGCACGCTCAGGGGAGTGTCCGAGCGCCATGTCATTGGCGGCGCGGTCATCCGTTCGGCCGATGCGATCAAGCTGAACGATCGCGCGGCCGAGCTGCAAAAGCTCTACGCCCGCCACGGCAAGCTCGAGGTCAAGGGCGAGACGATCCCGATCACCGGCCCGATCGCGCTGGTGGACGCGGTCACGGGGCTCGGGCGCAAGGGCCTTTCGATCCAGCGCTACAAGGGCTTGGGCGAGATGAACCCCTCTCAGCTCTGGGAAACGACGCTCGACGCCGAGGCGCGCACGCTTTTGCAGGTCAGGGTCAGCCACGCCGACGAGGCGGAAGAGGTCTTCTCCAAGCTGATGGGCGACGTGGTCGAGCCCCGGCGCGACTTCATCCAGCAAAACGCGCTCAAAGTCGCCAATCTGGACGTGTGAGCGGTCAGGCGGGCGTGGCGACATACTCCTCGCCCGCGCGCCCGTAGAAAAAGCCGTTGGCGAAGCCGACCTCGGACGGAACCAGGGGGCGGGTTTAGGCCAGCGCCTCGGCCCCGCCGATGCGGCCGTCGAGCAGGCGGCGGAAAACGCCGGCGATCGGGCCGTCGAGCAGGCGGCGGAAAACGCCGGCGATCG